>JAKLJF010000441.1:0-2735 GCA_023151335.1 Thermoanaerobaculia bacterium
ACATAGGTTAGGCTTTCCAAACCGTTCAGGGAAGCCAAAACCGGATTGTCTGCAATGCTGAGAAACCCTATGATAGAGTCAATCGCGCTCAAGCTTTGAAGATTGGTTATGTCAGCGCCCGAAATTTTCACATTTCCCGGCAAACCTGTACACCCGGGATAATTGAGTTGGAAACTGTCGATCTGCCCCTGCGTGGAAAAAGTAATATCCCCCGTCGGGCATTGCGCTGCCAGCCGGCAGCAGGAGAGGAAAAGCAGGAAAGTAAAAGTTGTTTTTTTCATGGCGCGCCTGTTTGGTTCGAAAAATTAAAGTTGTACGCCACAAAAATGAGCCTATGCGAGGCATCCGCGCGTGCACGGATGTTGCAAAAACGTGCACTGATGTTGCAAGGAGCCCAAAATAGTAACAGGCACGATTCAGGAAAACAGCACATTCATGTCCATATTCTGCTGTACCAGGGCCGATGCGTAGGCGTTTGATTGTACGCCGAACGGGGTGAGCATGGTCAGAAAGACGGATTTTCGCGTACCCGTTTTTTCTTTAAAATGGCTGATCTTATGGGCGAGTTGGGCGGCGTATGCTTGCGTGATGATATAAGGTTGTTCGGAAAATTTGATTTCGAATACATTGATCACCCGGTCTTTGCGGTCAATCAGCAAATCAATCTGGGCGCCGGTGTCGATATCCGTACTTTGCCAGGAAGCCGCATGCGAAACAATCCCCTGGATGCCGAGCGCGCGTTTTATCTGGCGCACATGGCCCAGGCAAACCTGCTCGAAGGCATAGCCTTTCCACGACTGGTACCGGCCGCTTTCAAGGGCGTTCAGCCAGTTGTTTTCATCCAGAATCGTAGTATTTCTGATAAATTTGAAATAGAAAGCCGTGTAAAAGTCGCTCAGGCGGAAAAGTTTGTCTCTTTTACTTTTTCCGAACGGAACGTATGATTGTACGAATCCGCTTTCTTCCAGCTCTGTTAGCAGAGCGGTAAGTCTCCCGCTGTTGTGCAGCCGGGTGGCGGATACAATTTGATTGCGCGTAAGCCCTTTGTTTTTGGTGGACAACGCATCCAGAATAGTTATATGCTGCTCCGCTTTACTAAAAAGCGCCTGCAGCAGGAAATTGAATTCTTCGCGCAACACCCCATTCCTCCAGAAACATATCCGTTCGATGTTTTGCATGGCGCTTTCCTGACCCGAAACGGCATTCAGGTAAAAAGGTACGCCACCCATCACCATGTACAGTTGGATGATGGAATACCGGTCGAGGGCCGGGTTTTTAGTGTGCAAAAACGCTTCGGTTTCCAATAAGGTAAACGGTTCGAGGCGGATGCGGTCCGTGACGCGGTTGTGTAGTCCGCCTTTATTTCTGATCAGTTCGTTAACCATCCAGGAAGCCGCCGATCCGCATACGACCAACAGCACATCTTGCCGTGCCGACGCCCAACTATTCCAGAAATGTTCGAGTGATGACAGGAAATCTGATTTTTTGGCTGCAAGCCAGGGCAGCTCATCAAAAAAAACGACCTTTTTTTCATGCGGTGAAGCTTCCAAAAAGTCGATAAGGTTTTGAAAAGCGAAAAACCAATTTTTGGGAACCGCCTGGAACATACCGCCCTGCCGTTGCAGGGCCGAATGAAAATTGAGCAGTTGTTGCGCCGAGCCGACATTGGCCATGGCGGTCATTTGAAAAGTAAATTTTTCTTGCAGCACATGCCGGACCAAAAACGTTTTGCCGACCCGTCGTCGCCCGAAAACCGCCACAAATCGGGAAGTGTGGTCCTGGTATGCCTTTTGCAAAAGGTCTTTTTCCTCAACTCTGCCAATAAAAATACTTTCCATTGTTATTTTTGGCTTTAAGTCACCTATTTTCTAAGATAAAGCCCAAAAATATTCCATTTCCGGCTTTATGTAAAAATTTTTATGAGATAAAGCCGATAATATTTTGCTAATGGCCAATACGGGCACTTGAAAAGGACCTATTGTTTCACAAACCGCCCCGCATACACCCGCCCGCCCGAAACCGCCAGCAGCGCATACAACCCTGCGGGCCAGTCGGCAACATCGATCGATTGGTTGCCGGAAACCGCCTGCCGGTACAGCAGCCTGCCCTGAAGGTCGAAGAGGCTGATGTCCCATTTTTCATTGTCGGAGATTTGAATTTGGAGGAAATCGGTGGCGGGGTTGGGAGAAATATGAAGGACCCGTTTGCCGCCGGGTGTTTCTTCGAGGAAAACGATGCAGGCCGCTTCGACTTCGGGGACGCTGTTGCAGCCGGGGGCGTTGTTGAAGATAGTGGCGGGTCCGTCGTTTTGAAGGTAGGCACAGATGGGCTGGACTGCGCAGGTGGAAAGGACAGGGCAATCCTGAATGTTTAACGTATCTATTGATGTATAATCAAGATGGTTTAGGCCGGATAAGGAAGTCAATGAAATATTGTTAAGTATCTCTAAATGCCCTCCGATAGACTTCAGGTTGTCCAATCCGGAGAGGTTTTTCAAGGCCTTATTATTGTTAATAGCCAGATGTCCTGTTGTAGTAATTTTTTCGACTCCCGATAGGTTCTGCAAAGAATCATTGTCGTCAATAACCAAGCTGAATAATTTCTCCAAATTATCCAACCCTTTCAGGCTGGTAAGGGAATTGTTGCCGACGATTTTAAACCAAGTGACTAACTTAAGATTTTCAAGTCCGCTTAAATTTTCCAGCCTGACATTCCCCATTGAAACCTTGAGTACA
>JAKLJF010000441.1:2755-4900 GCA_023151335.1 Thermoanaerobaculia bacterium
GAGGTGCCCGGGAATGGTATCCAGTTTTTTCAAAGCGCCAATACTGCGCAAAGAATCATTCCGAATAAGGAAGAGGTGACTGACATTGGACAGATTTTCCAGACCATCTAAATTTTTCAGAACAGCATTATTGGCAATATCCAGAATGCCTACTTTATGCAGGTTGTCTAACCCGATCAGATTTTCCAGCGCGGCATTTTCACGAGGTGAAGTTGGGTTTGGGCTATCAGGACGTTTACCAATTATCAAATTCTTTTTTACGGAAGTAATCCCAAGCAGACCGTTCAAATTCGTGATGCCGTCGCCCCGGATAGTCATATTCCCAGGGAAATCCGTACACCCCGGATAATTGATCGGAAAACTGTCAACCTGCCCCTGCGTGGAAAAGGTAATATCCGCCGTCGGGCATTGCGCCGCCAGCCAGCAGCAGGAGAGGAGGAGCAGGAGGGAAAAGGTTGTTTTTTTCATGGCGAGAGAGGTTGGTTTGAAAAACGATTGTCGTACGCCACAAAAATGGGCCTATACGAGGCAGCCGCGCGTGCACTGACGTTGCAAAAACATGTACGGAGGTTGCAAAAACCAAAAAAGCGCGACAAGTTGCCTCGTCGCGCCCGGTACTAAACTGGTGTTAGAAAAGAAACTACAATTTCACAAACCGCCCCGCATACGCCAACCCATCCCCTACCACGCGCAGCGCATACACCCCTGGCATCAGCCCCCGCACATCGAGCGGCTGCCCGCCATCGGCCGGTAGGCTGCGCTGCATCTTCAAGCGGCCTTGCAGATCATAAATGCTAACCATAAACTGGCTCTGGCCCACAACATGGATGTACAAAGCATCTTCTGCCGGGTTCGGATAAACCTGCAGGGCCTCTTCTTCAAGCGGCAGTTCATTCACCGGCGACGTTTGGCAAGCGGTCAGAATTTCTGATTTATTTTCGCACCCCGGAGCATTACCGACGATGGTGGCAGGGAAGGATGTTTTAACGTAAGCACAAACGGGCGGAATATCGCAGACGGAAAGGTTTGGGTTGTATCGAAGTATTAGTTCCCGTATCGAAGTATAATCAAGGCTGTCCAACCCGGCAAGGCTTTTCAGATTCTGGTTTTGGCTGATGGTAAGATAGAATTTATAGCCGGGGCCCCCTAATCTCTTTAAATTTTCCAAACCGCTCAAGGATTGCAGGGAACTGTTGGAGGAAATAAACACATCCCCCACTATGAATTGCACCTTGTTCAATCCGGCTAAGGAAATCAGGGCATCATTATCTGAAACACTAAGTCCGCCGCCCACAGATTCCAGATTTTCCAGCCCGGCAAGCGTAAGCAGGGTGTCGTTGTTAGCGATAGTAAGTCCCTTGTCAACCGACTTCAGGTTTTCAAGCCCGCTCAACGCGGTTAAACTGTTATTATGGTGGATGAAAAGGCCTTCATTTAGCCCTTGCAGCCGGTCGACGCCATCCAGCGAAGTCAACGCGTCATTGTACGCGATCTCAAATTTCCCCCCGATATGTTCCAGATTTCCTAAACTGTTCAAAGAGGTCAGGGCAACATTGCCGGCAAGATAAAACTGACCGCCGATCGATTGCAGCGCCTCCAACCCAGCCAGTGACTCGATGCCGTTGTTTTCAACCCGGAGATTACCGCCGATTGATTGCAGGCTATCCAGCCCGGCCAATGACGTCAGGGCGGGATTGCCGTCGATATTCAGTTCACCGCCGATAATTTGCAGGGTTTCCAGCCCATCAAATGATTGGATGCCGTTGTTTTGAACCTGTAAGTTGCCACCAATTGATTGCAGGCTGTCCAGCCCGGCCAAAGACGTCAGGGCGATATTTCCATTAACAAATACATCGCCCGGCATCGATTTCAAGTTTTCCAGTCCGTTTAAAGAGGTCAGAGCATTGTTTTCTTCTACCTGTAGGTTTCCTCCGATGGAATCAATGTTTTCCAATCCGCTCAAAGAACTCAGCGTGGAATTTTCTCTAATTGCCAAATCGCCCTTGACATATCCGATATTTTGTAACGCGGTCAATGTGTTCATGGCATCATTGCCAATAATCCAGATCGATCCGATTCGGCGCAGGTTTTCTAAACCGCTCAGGGAATTAAGGGCATCATTATCTGCAATAACCAGTGATGACA
>JAKLJF010000442.1 GCA_023151335.1 Thermoanaerobaculia bacterium
GGAACAATTTCCGCGAATGCCCAAATTGAAGAATGTGGCACACCCGGAATATCGCCGGTTCAATTGCAGGAATTTTTAGAGGAAATTGATACTTCTGCAGCAGCAATTGTCGCCGGCGCCTCTCTCGCCGCCACTAGTCCGTGGAGAATATGTGTCTGGTTTTACCATTTGAGGAATTCAGACGGTTCTTCCGACGACCAAGATACGGACCCTGAACAATTTATCGGAGCGGTCAATACCTATTTTGGCGGCACTTTCGAGTTTGTCGTTTGCGGTACTACCAACATCGACAATGACGATTACTCCACATTGGACATTGGATCCAACTCATCGAATTTATCCGACCTCTGGACAGATATAGCTTCGCTTAACGAATCGCTTTCTGAAAATTGCGTGCGCGTTTTTATGCTGGGAGACGGCTCTATTCACTTAAACGGTGTACCAAAGTATAGCGGTTATGCCCATAATCCGCTCCAATACGACAACCCTGCCGTTTTTCTCGCATACCTGGATGGACGACTTTGGGCCCATGAACTTGGGCATTACATGGGCCTTCCTCATACCTTCGAGGGGGGAGCCTCAAATCAGTATGTTCATGATTTCAGTACGCCTGTCCTCATCGGTGGAGTTTCATATACCTGTATCCATACCGGAGACGGTTTCTGTGATACGCCGGCAGACCCTGATGATAATGGGTGTGGTTTTAACGGGCAGTGTCAGTTGGTATCCTGCAATCCGGCGTTAGATCCGCTGGGAGTTCCCTACAGCCCGGATCCAACCCTGATCATGAGCTATTACGGTAATTGTCGCGATAAATTTTCAGGCGAGCAACACCAGCGCATGCGCACGCATTACTTTATTTCCGATTTTGAATTTCTTCGGAACCCAGCTGACGAGTGTATTACGCCAAAATACGGATTTATAGAACGAAACTGCGAAGGTTATGTCCCTGATGATGCCATAGAACCTTTGGTGTATGTACCTGTCGAAGTACGAGATGAATTGCAGCCCTACTGCGACCCGCAAGATAATAAAACCGATAGTTTAGGCCGCTATCTCATCGATCCCTGCCCCATGACGGGTGTCGCGCGGCGGATATTGCCGGACCGGAATTTTGGCAATGATCCGCTCAATGGGGTCACGACCCTTGATCTGGTTTTAATCAATAAGCATATTCTTGGAGTCAGTAAGTTTGAGAATCCTTTCCAACTTATCGCGGCAGATGCGAACAACAGCGCTTCTGTAACAACTTTCGACATAGTGGAACTGAGAAAACTCATATTGGGTCTATATACACAGCTGCCTATCGGCATTAGTTGGCGCTACGTACCCAAATTGTTTACCAAAACGCAACCGTTCCGGAATGATTTTTTTGACGATCCGTTCTCGGCCGAGCTGGCAGACCCTTTTCAATCCTTTACCCGTAAATACAAAAGCAATACACAGGGATTGAATGTTCCCAATACAGATAGTTGGATGGATTTTGTCACCCTGGTAAAAACTTCCAGTCTGGCCGGAAATGAAGATGCCTGGTCTTTCACCGGGATAAAAATTGGCGACGTTAACTGCAATGCAACCAGGGAGGGCGACCCGATCCGGGGCGAAGATCACGAGTTTCAGCTTGCTCCGGGAAGTAATGCCCATATAAGCACGTCTGCGCCCAAGCTTGTTCAGGTATTAGCATCCGCGCCGGTGGAAGTATTGGCCTGGCAATTCGGCGCGCGTTATGCTTCGGATTCACTTACTATATCCAACCTTTCCCCAGGTACGGAGGAAGAGAAATTCGATGAGGATCACTTTCACATTGCTCCTTTCGATTCGCTGCTGGAAACGGGCGCTTTCAGGGCGCTCTGGTTTTCGGAAGACGGGGAAACGGTCGATATAGACAGTACGGTGCTGTTCGAATTCGAGGTTGAGGCAAATGAACACCCGGTTGATTTGGAAGAACGGTTCCGGCTGGACAATGATGTGCTTCCCTTTTTGTTTTACGACGAGGATGGGGAACTTATCGAGGATGTAACGCTTTCCCTGGTCATTTCCAACATATCGCACGAATTCAAAACGCTTTATGGCCCGCTTTCCCCGGCGCCTAAGCCGCTAAGGGTAAAAACATATCCCATCCCTTTTACGTCCAATGTTGGATTCTTTTTCGATATCGCCCGGGATGAGCAGGTGCGCCTCGATGTTTTCGACGCCATGGGAACCCTGGTGAATAGCGTCACCGAAACTTTGCCGTCAGGGCCGCATGAATTGCAAGTCAAGACATTGGCCCAATATCCGCCCGGTCTCTATTGGTATGTCCTGCGAGCCGGAGAATTAACTGCGCGGGGAAAATTGAGTAAACGTTAGATTGGCAAAATCAAATTAAAGCCAGATTACCACCATTTTCCAATCCAAACGTTGCTTAATTTTTATGCGCATCACGTTGATCTTTCCCGTGTTTTTCTCATTTTTTTTATGCCCTGCGCCCGCACAAACCCGATACTATGTCAACCAGAACGCAAGCGGTGATGCAACTGGCGAAAGCTGGGCCAATGCTTTCACAGATTTGCAGGAAGCATTGGCAACCGTTACCGCCGGCGATACAATATGGATGGCTAGAGGAACATACCTGCCGACTGCAACAACAGACCGAACGATATCTTTTACCTTGAAAGACGGCGTGGCCCTGTACGGAGGCTTTGCCGGCACGGAGATTTCCCTTGCCGAACGGAATATAGAGCAGCATAAGACCATCCTCAGCGGGGACATCGGCGCGCCCGGTATGCGTACCGACAATGCATACCACGTCGTTCGCGGCAAAGGGCTTGGGAGCGCAACCCTGCTCGACGGGTTTTATATCCGCCACGGGTATTCCTACAACGATTTTCCCCCAACAACGATTCACCGGTATGGCGCCGGGATGTTGCTGGAAGGCGGGCCCGGGGTAGCCGACTCCAAACCGGTGATCCAAAACTGTTTCTTCGAGGACAACAGCGCCCGGGAAGGCGGCGGACTATGCGCCACCTGGACGGATTTCAGCAACCAACCCGCCGGGTACTATCCCGTCAACCCCGTGCTGCGCCATTGCGTTTTCAACCGCAACACGGCATCGCATTACGGGGGAGCGTTTTACAAAAACGGCCCGCCGGCGCCGCAGGATACCTTTATCCTGGAAGATTGCCGCTTTTCGGACAACAAGGCTTTCACGGGTCAGGGTGGCGGCGTGTATTTCCACTTGACAGCCAACAGCGCCGTGGCTATTCGCCGCTGTCTCTTCGAGCGCGACACGTCTTGGGGGGATTCTGGCGGCGCCATAGCGTATTATGTCGATCCCGGGGATTCGCTGACCCTTTACAGCCTTATGCTCGACTCCTGTGTTTTCCGGCAAAACCTCGCGCTAGAAGGTGGCGCTTTTCTGTTCGACGGCTTCAGGTCGTTTATTTCCGGGAATCTCAATAAAATCAAATTCGACTGCCGCATGCAATATTGCAGCTTTGACAGCAACGCGGCAAGAACCGCCAATGGATCAGCATTTTATATGTTGCCGGGAGATAATTCAAAATTAAATATAGCAATAGAAGATTGTGAATTTGCCAGTAATCTGGCAAGTGATATTACTGCACACATAAGTTTCTATGAATATAACAGTTCTTATCTCCGGATAAATCGATGTGTATTTAAAAACAATCTCGATAAAGCAGGTCCGAACCGGCTGTGTATGTCTGTAAGTCATGGCGGGGGCGCTTTCAACACGGTAAACACCGACATAACGAATTGCCTTTTTTACGGAAATGGCGGCGGTGTGGCCGCTACTTCCGGCGCGAGAAACTACAACACCACGCGCGTGGCAAACTGTACGTTTTTTGACAACAATGAGTATATTTTCGTTAAAACCTGGGACACGCTTTTCAACCAGCCCAACGGTTATTTCAACGATTTTTATATTGACAATTGTATTATCTGGGAGCCGGGTACGGACTTGCGAAAAATGTTTTATAACAATGAACCGCTTATCAGCAATATGACCGGGTACCGGGTCAATCATTCGCTGCTGAGCCTGGCAGACAGCGTAAGCGTACCAGGAGCGGCGGAAGCTTTCCAGCAGGGACTGATCTGGGGGCAGTTCCCGTATTTCCAGGATTCGCTGGCGGGAGATTTCCGGCTAAAAACCTGCTCGCCGGCGGTAAACAGGGGAAATAACAATATCGTCGGTTTACACGGGCTGCAAACCGATCTTGATAGCTTGCCCCGCCTTCGATATAGCATTGTGGACTTGGGCGCCTATGAACAGCAGGATTCCTGTAAATTCGTAAATATCACGGCGCCGCCCGAAGTAATACCGTTAAATATTTGGCCAAACCCTTACTCCTATGGATCGTTACATTTTCAATTACCTGCTACCGTGCATGATACTGGTATTTTGCGAATATTCGATACGCAGAGTCAGGTTGTCTTTCGCCTGGAAAAAAGACTGTCGGAGGTAAATACCTTATCAATAGATCACTTGGCGCCGGGTTTTTACTTCGTTAGAATTGATACGACAAAAAGCGTCTTTTTGGGAAAATTAGTCCGCATATAAATTCCAGAGTATTATTGCCCTTTTGCCTCCCGCTCAAAAAACACAAACCCATCCTTTCGATAAAGTTCTTTGCACCCCGGTAATTCCAGTAAGTCCTGCAAATTCGTACATTTTGCGACGAAATACACCTTTTTGCCAGGATTGCCCTGCGAAAGGGTGGGGTAGTCGTCCACGGTACAATCGGGGCCGACGGGTTGTTTGCGGGTGTAAAACAGATGAGCGTAACTTTTAAAACCGACGGGTTTGATGTAACAGTCCTCGTTCGCTTTGCTTTCATAGAATTCAATAACAGCGCATTGAGTATAGCGTTCAATGTCCTGAATGGTGCCAAGCAGC
>JAKLJF010000443.1 GCA_023151335.1 Thermoanaerobaculia bacterium
GCAAAACCGAGCACAATAAGCGGTGCAAGCAGGTACGACAAGCGGCCGACTTTCCGGTGCAGCTCGATACGGCCTTTTCTCGCCAACGTTGCCTGCGTCAGCAGCATGGCAAACCAGCATAAAATGGTCGTTACGTGAAAGTGTACCACCCAGGCAGTTCCCTCAAAACCGGGAAACAATCCGAAATAGGTGCGGTAAAATCCCAGAAAACTGGTGATGATCAGGCCAGTCGCCACAAATAACATAGTCCGGTAATACTTTTCCATAGATATTCATTTTCTATGGCGCAAAATTACCGGGGCGGGGAGGCAAGCGTTTTGGAAAAATCCGACAAAATAAGCGCCGTGGGGGTCGCGCCCATATACCGTTTAAAATCATTGGTCAGGTGCGCATGATCGTAATAACCGCATTCCCATGCGATGTCAGAGAGGCTTCGTCGGCCCTCGTTATGTTGCATTTTTTCAAAGGCCTGTTTGAATCGCGTCAGGTTGATAAACTCTTTGGGAGAAACCCCGATCTGCTGATTGAACTGCCGTTCCAACTGCCGTTCAGTGATGAAATGCCTTTTTGCCAGCGCACCGGTTTTTATCTGGCCGCCATGCTGCTCGATATCCATCACCAGGGCCGTTAGGGAATGTTTGGGGGACGATAAACGATCCAGGTAAAATTGATCGAGATAAGGTACAAAATACCGGATCGTTTTCTGCAGGTCGGGAAACATTTTACGCTCGAATTCCTGTACCCGGTTGGCCAGAAGGTGCATCGGTTCATAGCGGTAAAAATGTGTAAACGCCCCCGGCCTGAATTGTATCCCCAGCAGGCGGTTTTCCCCGTACAATTCCTGCTCATCCGACCGCAACATGGTACCTACCAAGTAGATACCCTCGTTCCGGATCGGCCCGTCGTAGTGTTTGGAACGGATACCCTCTCCCAGGTTGAGCACCAGGGTTATGCCTCCGTCGGGCATCAAGGTGATGACCTCCTGCTCTGACCGGTATCCGCTGAGGAGCCAGTACATGTCGATGTATGGGCGCAGCGGCGGGGCGGGAGGGAAGATGCGATAGGGCATTATGTTTTATTGCAAATGTAATTCCGTGTCAAGGTTACCGGGTTCAATACCCACTATTATCTACCTGAATTCCCCCTTTAGCCAAATTTGCCGCATTTTTTTAAAATCGTTTACGATCAGCAAACTATCGAAAGCAGCCTGCCTTGTTTTGGCGGGGAAAATGGCTATTGTATCTGACCAGGCGTTTTTGAAAATGGAATCGCCGGTAAACACCAGGTCTTCTATTTCGCCTTGCGCATGGTACAGCGTGTATTCCCCCTTGTGAAAAAAAATGCGGTCGGCGGTCTCTTTTGTCCGGATAAAAATCAAACCCTTGGCATTTCGCACATACTCCACTTTTCCCCGGTAAGTATGGTTTTGCATCCGCGTATAATCCGCTGTCGAAACGGTGTTTTTATTAAAAAACGACCATAACACCCAATTGGCGCCTGCCAGCAAGAGTATCATTGCCACGCCTTTCAAATTATGAGCATTATTCATATTCTGCAATGACCAACATTTCATAGTCCCCGGTCGTCAATTTATCTTCCCTGGAAAAAGCACCAAGTTTGGCTCCGAAAATTTCAATTTTGGTGAATCCCAGGGTTTTCAGCAACCAGGTTATTTCAGAAGGCACATAATACCTTTCGTTGCATTCGAGTTCCTTTTCCACGCCATCATCATCCACAAATTTGGTGATGTTGTGGTCCCTGAAAGTCATTAAATCAAAGTTCTTGCTGTCATATGCAGCGGCGCCTTCTGTCGCCCCTTCGGCATGGAAATCATTGATGGAGTGAAACAGCGGAAACAATCCGTTTAAAGTGGTGAAAATGAATTTTGATTTTCTTTTCAATGCTTTGGATACGTTTTTAAGGATCTCAAAATTCATTTCGTCCGTTTCCATCAAAGGGAAGCCCCCTTCACACAGCATAATGGCCACATCAAACTGGTTTTCAAAGGGCAGGTTTCGGGCATCGTGCCGCAAAAACTCGATTTGTAAACCGTTCTGTTTTGCGTTTTCCCGCGCTTTTTGGAGCATGGATTCGGACAAATCAATCCCTGTGACAGAATACCCTCTTTTGGATAACTCGATAGCATGACGCCCCGTACCGCATCCGATGTCAATGATCTTCAGGGCCTTGTTGTAGTTCATCTCTTTTTCAATAAAATCGCATTCGCCGGCCGTACCCTGTGTGAAAGATTCGTGGTCGTATTGCTGACCATAGTTTTCAAATAATGCCTCGTACCACTGCTTTTTATTCATTTTTTTCTCTTTTTCAGCTATTATCTTATTCCAGCCGCGTTGTATGATCTCATTGCAGCGCCTGGTTCCGGGTACATTGTCCGATTCTTCATTCGTAAATCGTCGCTCCCCGGAGTATATCGGCAAAGGTCTGCCAATCTGGCTTGTCGGCATCCACACCCAGGTTCATATTGTCGTAATAACCTTGTATGTCCTCCGCATAAGCGCGCAGCGCTTCCAGAAAGTCGGGCAGCGTTCTATTTTCCCAGGTCTGCGGGTTTTCTGAAAAGTCCCGGTGCAAAAGATCGAGAAACTGAATAGAGGATGGCCGGTCGCTTACTTTGAAATCGTTGAGCAGGTTGTTCATATAGGTGTTCTTAGTTTTACATTTGCTTCCGTTCGCATTTCCTCCCAAACATACCTGTTTCCCCTCCAAATATCCAAATTCATCCTTTCAATTCAAACCCCTCCCTGCTGCCGGGCGTTTAAGACGCCTGACATCAAACCAGGGCCCGGCAGTAAATACGCTCGATTCGATGATGGCGAATGCGGTGGCTGCACAAGCAGCTAAGGCTTCGCAACATTGCATAAAAAAATGATCGCTCATTGGTTGGTGGTTTTGCTTTGGGCCATCTGTAGTTTCAGGTCCCGGACTTCGGCTTCCAATTGACCGATCCGCTTCCGCATTCATGACGAAAAGTTACCTGAGTTTTCGGTCTTTTTCTTCAATGGCGAGGTCGTTGATGCTGGCATAACGCTTGCGCATCAGGCCGTTCTCATCAAACTCCCAGTTTTCGTTGCCATAGGCCCGCCACCACTGGCCGTTCGCGTCGTGGTACTCATACTCGAAACGGACGGCGATGCGGTTGCCCGTGTGCGCCCAGTATTCTTTTTTGAGTTTGTACTGGCGCTCTTTCTGCCACTTTTCGGTGAGGAACCGGACGATTTCCGCCCGGCCATTTATAAACAGGTTGCGGTTGCGCCATTCGCTGTCGGGGGTGTAGGCCAGCGACACGCGCAGCGCGGTAGTGTTTTTTTGTAAAAATAAGTGGCGTGGCCGTGCGCTGCCGGAGCCTGGCGGGCAACCTGAGGTCTGCCTGGCAGACTCAGCAGCGCACGGGATGCTTGACTTTAAACATGCGCTCCGGCGGCAATCAGTTCAGGCGCCAGCGGGAAGTCAATCGGGATTTGGGTGATGTTGTGCAGGTAGTTCATCGCCACCTTGTCGGCGACGGCCATCACCACATCCACGAGGCTGCCTTTGGTGTAGCCGGCGGCGTAGAACCGGGAGAGCGCTTCATTGGAAGGTCTGCCGCGAAAAGCGGTGATTTCGTGGCTCAGGCGGGCCAAGGCGTCCAGTTTTGGGTCAAAAGAGGCGGAACCGGTACGGATTTCGAGGATCTGTTCGTCGCTGAAGCCGTTCATTTTGCCCAGAACGGTATGGGCCGACTGGCAGTAGCGACAGCCGTTTTCCTGGCTGACCACGAGGTTGACCAACTCTTTTTCTTTTTTGGACAAAGAAGTTTTACCGTTTTGGAATTGGAGGTAATTGCCCAGCGCGGTGTCGCTGTGGGCCATAGCGGCGTAGAGATTGGGCACAAAGCCGAGCGCGCCTTTCAGGTTGTCGAAAATGGCTTGGTTGCTGGTGCTTACCTGGTCCCGGGCAGGAACATTGAATGGTGTCATCTTTTAAGATTTTGACGGTGAAAATGATGACACAAAGGTGGGGGCATCGGGAGGGGGGCAAATAGGCAGGGTTTCCCGCTGAAGTAGCAATTCTTCCCTATCGCAGGATTCCTTCCCGGAACTCGCTTGGCGACACGCCTTCCTGTGCTTTGAAAAAGCGGCTAAACGTCTGCAAATCCTCGTATCCGAGTTCGTAGGCGATTTCTTTTACCGGCATGTCAGCGTAGTGCAGCAGCCGCCGCGCTTCCAGCATTTTTCGCTCCTGGATGAGTTGCAGGGGCGTTTTTGCGCCAAAGCGGGAAAACAGGTTGGAGATGGTTTTGGGCGATTTGTGCAACATTTTGGCGTATTCGGCCACGGTGTGCTTGGTCTTGAAGTGCTGCTCGACCAAAAAATTGTACTCCCGGATCAGGTCTATCTGGGTGCTTTCGGATGCTGTTCCCGCCATTTTTTGGGCCTTGTATAGCCGGGTGCTGAGGATGAGCAGGCGCTTGAGCATCATTTGCAACATCTCGATTTGCAGGGAGTCGCGCGATTGCATCTCGATGCAAAACATCCGCCAGAGGAGGTCGAATTTTTCCAGTTCGCCGGCAGGTATGCGAAAAACCGGCAATTGCGAAGCGCCAAAAAACAGGATGCCCTTGCAGCCCACCTCGCTGTCCCGGTCAATAACGCAGAAGAAGGGGCGGTTGAACCTGACCATGCGCAGCGACGATACTTTCTTTGCGTTCAACCGGTGGAACTGGGTGAGGCACACCACCTCGTTTTCCTCAAAAGTGTAGTCCCTGCCGTCAATGTTCAGTTGGTTGCCGCCTGCCGTCATCCAAAGCAGCGACTGCTCCTGGGAGGCAGGCTTTTTCAATAAGTGGCAGTTGTCAGGGGTTATTTCTACCAGCAGCAGGTATTCGTCGGTG
>JAKLJF010000444.1 GCA_023151335.1 Thermoanaerobaculia bacterium
TCAAATCTGCGCCCGTTCTTTCGCCATATAAATGCGCTCCTGGCATTATCCATCTTGCCTGCCACCGCACTTGTTCAGCCAGTTTTCATCAACATTGGCGAAGAACGCGGCCTTTCCAGCCAACAAATCACCGACCTCTTTCAGGACAGCCGCGGTTTCGTATGGATTGGCACCCCGCACGGTCTGAACCGGTTCGATGGCTACGGGTGTGTACAATATTTCAATTTGCCGGGCGATACCACCAGTATCAGTTCCAGCCACATCAGCCCCCGCGCTTTTGCCGAAGATCCGGCTGGCAATCTCTGGGTGGCCACATTCCGGGGCGGCCTCAACTATTTCCACCGCGATACGGAACGCTTCAGCCGCTACCGGTCGCAAAGAGGCCAGGGCAGCCAGCTCAGCATGGACAAACTTTTTGCCGTCGAGCCGGATAACAAAGGCGGCTTGTGGGTCGCCACCGCCGGACGCGGCATCAATTATTTTGATCCCCGTAGCCAAACCTTCCGTGTCTGGGATGCCAATGACAACAACCCCAGTCTGCTGATGAACAGCACCATGACCGGTTGCCTGAAGATGGATCGCAGCGGCCGGCTTTGGATCGGTACCAACAAGGGCGCCTGCCGCTTCGACCCGAACAAAGAAACCTTTGCGTACTTCCCTTTTGTCCAGGGCCTCGACCGCAGCCCGAGCGACTGGTTCGTCTCGGCCATAACCGAGGACCGCCAGGGCAAAATTTGGTTGGGCACCGCCCACGGCCTGGACCGCTGGGATGCCGGCAAAGGCGTTTTTGTCAAATACTTTTTCGCGCAACATTTCCCCGATAAAAACCCGGCTTACGATTACATCCTCGACATATTGGAAGACGACGACGGTAGCCTTTGGCTGGGCACCAACGCCGGCCTGTTGCATTTTGATCCGGCCGGCGGAGCAGTCGAACGTTTTCTAAACGAACCCGACAACCCTTTTTCCATCCATAAAGGCCCGGTAAACACGCTGATGAAAGACCGCGACGGGAACATCTGGGCCGGCACGACCAACGGTATCAGTATCCTGAATAAAATGGGCGGCAAACTGCGCGACGACCGTTTTTTGGCGCTGCAAAACGCTTTTGAATCCATCACCCAAACGGAAGGCGTCAACGCGGTGGCAGAGGTAAACGGCGCGCTTTGGCTGGCCACGCAAACCGGGGTGTACCGGTACCGGCATGACGAGCCATTACATCGGGTTTCGGATGGAAATTTCAGCGCGCTTTTTTTTGATAAAAACAAATCGGAAGTCTACGCCGGTACTACGGGCGACGGGTACCATGTATTCGATGCGGGAAAACTTAACCGGCTCCGCCATATCCCCAAAACCGGCATCGGACAGGATGCCGACCCGTATACGGTAAAAGGGCACCGGATGAACAGCTTCGCCATAGACGGTCAGAGATATCTGTGGATCGCCGCGGACGGCTGCCTGAACCGCTATAATCCGGCTACCGGGCGATTCCGGAAATTGCAGGAAAAACAGAAAAAACTGGAAAACCACTCCGGTAATACGAACCTGCATCTGCTGCTCGACCGCGGGGGCAACCTGTGGATCGCTTCCATGGGCGGCCTGAGCAAACTCCCGGCTACGGAACTGGCCAAACCATTCGATCATGCTGATTTACAGTTCGAACATTTCCTGTACCGGCCCGGCGACAGCCAATCGATCAGCAGCGACGTGGTGTTTTGTTTGCTGGAAGATTCAAAGGGGCATATTTGGGCAGGCACCGACGCCGGCCTCAACCGGTTTGATCCGCAAACCGGCGCCTGGCGATGGTTTTTTAATACAGATGGCTTGCCCGGCAATGAAATCGTGACCCTGGTGGAAGATCGCCATGGCGACATCTGGGCCGGCAGCCCCCAGGAAGGGCTTGCCAGGTTCGATCAGGCCAGCGGCCGCTTTTTCCGGTATACCACAAAAGACGGTTTATTATCCGAGCGCTTCCGGCCCAATGCCGGCCTGTGCAACGCCGAAGGATTTGTCGTACTCGGCGGACGTACGGGCTTGGTTGTCATTCATCCCGATAGCCTGTTGCAGCACAAAACCCCGCCTGCTTTGTATTTTACCGATTTTAAAATTTTAAACCAAGCGGTTCCCATTGGCGCCGGCGACAATCAATTGCCGGCGCCGGTATACCAAACCGGATTGATCGAAGTGGATTACAACCGGAAAGTGCTATCATTCCAGTTTGCCGCCCTGAATTTTGTCCATCCGGAAAAACAGTTTTACCGTTTCCGGCTCAACCCGTTCCACCACGAATGGCAATATAACGGCAATAACCGGGAGA
This sequence comes from Thermoanaerobaculia bacterium, assembly GCA_023151335.1. Lineage (GTDB taxonomy): Bacteria > Bacteroidota > Bacteroidia > Chitinophagales > Saprospiraceae > M3007. The sequence continues at coordinate 2,318 of JAKLJF010000444.1, forward strand.
TCACCTTCACCAACCTTGACCCCGGAACCTATCAATTACGCGTAGAAACCTCGGAAAACGGTTACGACTGGACCGGGAAGTCGCTGACACTCCGGATACACCCGCCCTGGTACCGCACCTGGTGGGCCTACCTGTTTTACATCGTTTTCGGTCTCGGTTTACTGCTCGCCATCCGCCGCTTCGAACTCCGCCGCCACCTCGCCCAGGCCGAAGCTCGCCGCCTGCAGGAACTCGACCTGGTTAAAAACCGCCTGTACACCAACATCACCCACGAATTCCGCACCCCGCTCACCGTCATTTTGGGCGAAACCGCGCAGATCGAAAAGCAGGCAGCCGCAAAACAAAAAAGCAGCCTGGCAGCCATTCGCAGGCAAGGGCGGCATTTGCTCAACCTGGTCAATCAAATGCTCGATCTGGCAAAAGTGGAAGCCAGTTCGTTGCATTTAAACCTCGTGCAGGATAACGTCATTTTGTTTTTAAAATACCTGCTCGAATCCTTCCATTCGCTGGCCGACGGCAGGAAAATCGAACTTCGCTTCGAGACCGACACCGAAGCATTCTGGATGGATTACGACCCCGACAAGATGCAAAAAATCGTGTCCAACCTGCTTTCCAATGCGATCAAATTTACGCCCCAAAACGGGCTGGTGACTTTGCATGTAAAGACCGGCGGCGAACTCATTTTGCAGGTCAGCGACACCGGTCAGGGCATCCCGCCCGACAAACTGCCCTTCGTTTTCGATCGCTTTTATCAGGCTGATAATTCGGCTACCCGGCAGGCAGATGGCACCGGTATAGGGCTGACGCTGGCCAAAGAATTGGCGCATCTGCTCGGCGGCCGCATCGGCGTGGAAAGTCGCCCCGGCGAAGGCTCGACCTTTACCGTGACTTTACCCGTCACACGGGCGGCACAGCGGCAGCCCTTTGAGCCGGACAACTTTTTTATTGAAAATCAGGAAACAGAGCCGGCAGTGCCTGCCGGGGCGCTGCCTGTCGATAAGCCTTTGTTTCCCGCCGGCAGGCCGCTGCTGCTGCTCGTGGAGGACAACCCCGACGTGTCGCGCTACCTGAACTCCCTGCTCGAGCCAAATTATCAGATGCACAAAGCGCAAAACGGCAAGGCCGGCATGGAAGCCGCTTTTCGCCTTGTGCCCGATATCATCATCAGCGACGTGATGATGCCCGGAATGGACGGCTTCGAACTGTGCCGCATCCTGAAAACCGACGAGCGCACGAGCCATATCCCCATCGTCCTGCTGACCGCCAAGGCCGACCATGCCTCCAAAATCGAAGGCCTGACGCGGGGCGCGGACGTTTATCTGCCCAAACCGTTCGACCGGGAAGAACTGCTGATCCGGCTGGAAAAACTGATTGAACTGCGGCGGCGTTTGCAGGCGCGGTACGCGGGGTTTGCCCATGTTTTAAAAGTCGATAAATCTGAGGCCCCCGACCCCGAAGCGCAATTTTTGCAGAAAGTCGTTCGTATTGTGGAAGCGCATATAGGCGACGAGGATTTCGACATGCCCCAACTGTGCCGGGCGCTGAACATGAGCCGCACCAACCTCTTCCGCAAACTCAAAGCTCTCACCGGAAAACCGGCAACCGGTCTTATCCGTTCGCTGCGGCTGGAAAAAGCAAAAGAATTGTTGGAGACGACGGACATGAACGTGACGGAGGTGAGCTACGCGGTGGGATTCGGCAGCCCGAATTATTTTTCAAGGGCATTTCAGGGGGCGTTCGGGGTGGCGCCGGGGGCGGTGCGGAAGGGGTGAGATAATGTGGGTCCCAATTTGCGGGAATTACCAATCCGCAAATTTGGTTTTCCGCTTCAGGGAGCCGTATTTTTGTATAAAATTTTGATATGCAAGCACAACCAAAAATACCGGCTTCGCCGACCCCCCCCCTCAGCAATCTTCAATTGTATCTGCTTAAATTATACGCGGAAGGAGTGTCTGAAGAGGACTTGAAAGCGATTCAACGAATGATTGCGCGCTACTTTGCTGAAAAAGCGAGCGCGGCAGCCAAGGAGGTATGGGATGAAAAGGGCTATACTGCCAAGCAGCTGCTTGAAGAAGATATGCGCACGCCTTATCAAAATAAAACGGAATGAGAGTGGTGCTGGACATGAACGTGACGGAGGTGAGCTACGCGGTGGGATTCGGCAGCCCGAATTATTTTTCAAGGGTGTTTCAGGAGGCGTTCAGCGTAGCGCCGGGGAGGGTGCGGAAAGAGAAAGAACTATCCTGATAAGTGCCTGTTTTCTGCAAGCAGGCTTTGTAGCCACTTCCGGTCTTCTTCGGAAAAAGCCGGGTCGGTGTCGGGCGATTTTAAGAGCACCGGCAGTATCGGTAACCTATCCCGGACAGTCAAAGCCCAAACCTGCGTGTTGGCGTGGTCGGCCCGAACACACACTTCTCCACTACCACCTCGCCCGCCTCTACCTCGAACAAAAAAACGACTACGAAAAAGGCGTGTCCTGCTGAATAAGGCGGTGCAACTGGACAGTACTTTTGCAGTGGCGCACTACCATCTGGCCGCCGCCTAAGCGCACCTGGGCAAAAACGACGCGGC
>JAKLJF010000445.1 GCA_023151335.1 Thermoanaerobaculia bacterium
GCACCTCGCTTCTTTCCAGCAGGTTGAAATGGTTCTCCCGGAAAAATCCATCGGCGGTGGTTTCCGCTATATACGCCGACCCGAACAACAGCGTCGGATCGCCGGCTGTGCCGGCCACCAGCCAGCGCTGGGCGGCTGTTTGCGTGAGTACGTTTACATTGGCGGCATAGCCCGCTTGCCAGGCCTGGTTTTGGGCGCCGGCGAAAAGGGCCGGGAGCAGCAGGAGGAGGTATAGATTTTTCATAGGCGGTTAAAAATAGTTTAAAGTTATAATAATCTCATTATCAAACCATTCCGTACGGGGTTGGAGATGTCGCCGCTCCTGCGTCGCAATGACACCTCCAACCGGGCCACAAATTGCCGGCCGGCCTCACATTTTTACAAACCTCCCCTGCCCACGCTCCGTTTTCAACCAATAAAATCCCGCCGGCAGCCGGCTCACATCGAGGGTGTAGCCAGCCGGCGTGGAAACGGGCGTTTGCTCCGCGGCCAGTTGTCCGGCGGCGTTGAATATCCGGCACAGGCCGGGGGCTTCGCCGTTCAGTTGCAGGTAAAGGGCATCCTGGGCGGGATTGGGATACAGGGATATCCCGGCAAATTCCGGCTCGTGGTCGGCAGAAACGAGGTTGAATTCTCCGCAGACGTAGTCGTTGTCGTGGTTGGCGTCGGTTTGGCTGTTGGGAACGGTGGCCCAGAAACAAATTTCCCAGGGCATTACCGTTTCGGTATAGCCATAGCCCACATAGCCAAGGTAAAGCAAGGTATCGGCCCCCGGCGCCAGGCCGAGTTGCTCAAAGCGTTTGTTGATATATTGTTTGGAGGGGCAAAAACCCGGATCGTCGACGCTGTACCGGCCGGCCAGAACATGTACCGATTGCAGGGTTTCCGCGCCGATGTTTTTCAGGCGCACGGAAAATTCCCCGTCAACGTAAATGAACCACTTGAGCAGCGACCAGGGCTGGCCGTCGTAGGGTTGGGCTTTGGGCAATTTGTGCGCCACCAGTTCCACCAGCGCCGCATCGGCGGTGGTGTTTTGCGTACTGCCGTCAGGCTGAAAGGATTGTATCCAGAAGTTCTGACTTCCGGAACTCACCACCCATACCTTATCCCAGGTCCGCGGCGAGGGGCCGTGCAGTTCCACGCCGGCCAGCATATACGCCCCGGAAAGGGGGGCGAGGCCGATTTGTTGCGGTATCAGGTCGGGTTGCGTCAGGGTAAAGGCGATCGTTTCCAATTGGGCCGAGGTATCAATAATATCGCTGACATAGCCTTTTCCATTTTTCAAACCACAAAGCACGGCGCCATTCCCTGTTGTTTCGATATCGTTTATGTCGAAAGCCGGATCAATCGTTATCCAGTTAAATCCCACCCCGGTCCATCTGCGGTAAAGAATTTTATTATCGTTTCGCAGGGCAAAAAAACCGTTGTTTGGAGCGGCAACCACGCGGGCGTAATATTTACCCGCTTCGGGAATCGTATTCAGGAGCGTAGTATTCAAATCCACATCCATGCCATAGATGGACTTTCCCACGGCAAACAGATAACTTTTACCATCCGATGCGTAGACGAGGTCGGTTATTTCTTCACCGGCCAGTTGCTTTTCCTCCAGCAGCAGGCCGGTTTCCAGTTCGAGCCGCCAGATTTTGTCTTCTCCCGCGGCGAGGATTTCCTGCCCCGGGGTAAGCAACATGGCCGTTATGGCCGGAACGAGAAAAGGAGGTGATTGCGAAGGATCGTATTTTTTTGTCCAGATAGCCTCCCCGGCGCTGTCCTGCAATTGAATAAAGCCGCCAAGGGTCACGTCGCAACCGTGCGAGATGCCGCCCGACACCCGCCGGCCATCGGGGAGGGGGATAATGGCTCGAATGACCGTTCGGTCGATCAAATTCGCCTCATTGGAAGAAAGATAATCGCCGTCGGGTGTGGTTTCGGCCATATAGCCCCGGGAAAACAGCCATCCGGTACCACTTACCGCGCCGCCAAGCAGCCAGCGGCCGTTGGGTAAAGGGGTTAAAACGGTCACTTGTGCGTTGAAATCGGGTTGCCAGGCATAGTGCTGGGCGCCGGCGAAAAACGCCGGGAAAAGCAGAAGCAGGAAGAGGTTTTTCATGCGTGACATTACAGGTTGTTTTGTGATAAAATACCCGTCAAACAACCCGGTAAGCGGGGAAAGCGTCAGGTGTTTTACAGGCGTTATTTCAGATGAAACTTTAATTTTGCCCGCGTTTACATCTTATCCGGACCTACCCGACATGACAAAATCTGCCGTTTCAATCCTAAAAATACTCGCTTCCATTATCTCCGCGGTCCTGTTATTCACTTTCTGCCAGAAAGAGCAGTTTACCGCCAACCCCGCCGACAAACTCGAATTCAGCACCGACACCCTGCGTTTCGATACCGTGTTCACCGAACTGGGCTCCGCCACGCGTATCCTGAAAATCTATAACCGGCACAATAAAAGTATCCGGGTGAGTAAAATTTACCTCGAAAACGGCGCCCAGTCGCGCTTCAACCTCAACGTGGACGGCCTGCCCGGCGACAGCCACGAAAACCTCGAAATTGCGCCCAAAGACAGCCTGTACGTGTTCGCCGAGGTAACCATCAACCCCGACGCACCGCCCAGCGCCAGTCCCTTCGTGATCAGCGAAAATATCGTGTTTGAAACCAACGGCAACGTACAGAAAGTGGTGGTGGAAGCCTGGGGCCAGAACGCCGTGTACCTGCCCTCCCGTTTCGGCGCCGGCGGCAGCGTGCTGTACAGCTGCAACGGCGGCGAATGGGTATGGGACGATCCGCGCCCCTACGTCATATACGGCATCCTGGTGGTCGACGACTGCACGGTGCGTATCCCCGCCGGTACGCGGGTGCACGTGCATGGGGGCCTGGGCCGCATCGACGTGGATACCGCCGTGTACCGCTACAACGACGGTTTCCTGGCCTTTCAGGGCAACGGCCGCCTCATCGTGGAAGGCACCCTGGAAAATCCCGTGATCTTTGAAGACGACCGGCTGGAACCGGAATTCGACGAAGAGGCCGGACAATGGACGGGTATCTGGCTGCAATCGGGCACCAGGGGTCACAGCATCAATCACTGCATCGTCCGCAATTCCATTATCGGTATCCGCGTGGATTCCGCCAGCGACCTGACGCTGCGCAACACGCAGATATACAACACTGCCAGCAGCGGTCTGATCGGTATTCACGCCAAAATAACCGCCGAAAACTGCCTGTTCCACAGCAACAACGGCTATTCCATCCAACTGGAATACGGCGGCGATTACAACTTCACCTACTGCACGGCGGCCAGCTTCGGCGTCGACGGCGAAGCCCTGCGCATGAGCAATTATTTCTGCCTCGACCCCATTTGCGAAACCTTCGCCGGCAACAACCTCAAAGCCCGCTTCCAAAACTGCATCCTCACCGGCGGCCGCACCGACCAGATCAGCCTCGACGACCGCTTGAAAACGCCCGGCGCGTTCGACTACACCCTGAAAAACTGCCTCGTGCGCGTAAAAGACTTGCTCAAACCCACCGCCGTCCCCGATTTTTTCGACTTCTGCAATCCTTGTTTGAACCTTCAGCCGCAGGATACCGTGTTCCTGAACGTACAGGAAGACCTGTACCGGCTCGATACCCTGCGCTCAAAAGCCAACCGGTTTGCCGTACCCGTACCAGGCATTGAACTGGACCTGGATGGCAAACTGCGCGACGGGGTGACGCCGGACGCGGGGTGTTATGAGATTGAGTTTTGATGGATTGCGTTAAAACCGGGGGCCGATATTTGTCCGGATAAGTCGGGATCACGAAAAAAGGCCGGGACAAAATGAAAAGTCCGCCGGACGATTTGGATATTTGAAAAAATGAAGTATGTTTAGAGAATAGCGATATTCCCGAAAACGAAACAGTAAAAGACGCAATGCGGGTTTTTGGTTTTTCGTTTTCGGTCATTCACAATTTCTCCATTAGGTTTTAGAAAGAACCTGTAACGATCACCCCCTTCATAAGCCTTACAATCAGCATGAAGTCAAACAATAATAACGACAAGCCGGCAGACCCTGCCGACGATTTGACCCCACCGGCGTTCTATCATGGCACAAAAGCCGACCTGAAGCCTGGAAATCTCATTGAACCCGGTTTTAATTCAAATTATGGTCAGCAAAAGGCGGCGGCATACGTCTACCTGACTGCCACCCTGGATGCTGCTACCTGGGGAGCAGAACTTGCCCGGGGCGAAGGGCCGGGCAGAATTTACATTGTGGAGCCGACCGGTCCGTTTGAAGATGACCCCAATTTGACCGATAAGAAATTCCCGGGCAATCCAACCAAATCATACCGCACTAAGTATCCGCTTCGCGTCACGGGTGAGGTGGCGGATTGGCAGGGGCACTCCCCCGAACAACTCAAAGCCATGAAGGATCACCTCGAGCAGCTTAAGCAACTGGGCATCGAGGCAATCGAGGATTAGGTAAAAAAATCAAGGAGAAGGCTCTACATCACCCATATTTTCCCGGAAAAAAGCAGAACCCCATCTTTCGACGAAACATTTATCAGATACGTCCCCGCCGATAGCCCGCCCCGCTGCAAAAAATACTCATTTCCTTCAAACGTCACTTGCCGTAAAAGGCGGCCGTCGGGATCGATGTCATCGCTTTTATTCAGACCAGTAAACACGAAGCCGCCGTCGGGCGTGGCGGCGATGCCGCGGGCGTCGTCGTAAAATCCGTTGCCGTAGGTGCGGGTAAAACTCAGGGATTGGCCGGGGAGTACGGAAGCGAGGACGCTCCAAAGGAGCAGGCAGGTAAAGTATTTTTTCATGACGGGGTAATATTGGTGAACGGATGTTTAAACTGCTTTTAAACAACGTTTTGCACCCCGTTTTC
>JAKLJF010000446.1 GCA_023151335.1 Thermoanaerobaculia bacterium
GGTTTAGGCAAAAAATGGATGATTTTTCAACAAAAATAAGAAATATATGGGAGCAGGCAAATCTTTTGGTCATGCGCTCACACCTCAAACCGCAGGTGTTTCACCGTCAGCCCTTTATTGATCAGCTGCTTCAGCGAATCAACGCCGATATCCAGATGAATCTGGGCAAAGTTGGCCGTCACTTTTTTATCGCTCTCCTCGGTTTTGATCCCCTCATGGGTCATCGGCATATCGCTCACGAGCAGCAGGGCGCCGGCTGGCATGCGGTTTTTGAAGGCGGCTACGAAAATGGTGGCCGTTTCCATATCGATGGCGTAGCAACGGAGGTCGCGCAGGCGTTTTTTGAAATCTTCGCGGTGTTCCCACACGCGTTTGTTGGTGGTGTACACCACGCCGGTCCAGTAGTCGCGTTCGTATTCGCGGATGGTGGTGGAAATGGCTTTTTGCAACGCGAAAGCCGGCAGCGCCGGCACTTCGGGGGGCAGAAAGTCGTTGCTGGTTCCTTCGCCGCGGATGGCGGCGATGGGCAGCAGCAGGTCGCCGATCTGGTTTTTGCCGGTTTTGACGCCACCGCATTTGCCGAGGAACAAAACGGCTTTAGGGTGAATGGCCTCCAGCAAATCGACCACCAGACCGGCATTGGGGCTCCCAATACCGAAATTGATGATGGTAATATTGTCGGCAGTGGCAGCCTGCATGGGTTTGTCGGCGCCGTACACCGGTACGTCGTGCTTGTCGGCAAACATGCGCACGTAGTTGCCGAAGTTGACCAGCAGGACATACTCGCCGAATTTTTCCAGCGGCATGCCGGTGTAGCGCGGCAACCAGTCTTTTACGATGCGCGATTTGGCGGCCTTTTCCCGGGCTTGCAGTTCCTGGGCGACCACGTCGAGGTCTTCCGGCGATAAATGCAGATTGGATTCATCCATGACATGGGTGTTTTTCGGGCTAAAGGTCGGAGAAAACTGTGAATGATTGTTATTTCACTCAGCGCATCCTGATCTGATAGGCAAAAACGGGTCTTTTGGCGGTGCCAATATTCCGGGCCGGAACAAATCCTTCACGCAGTGCATGGGTCAGGGCATCGCCGGACAGTTTCGGGTCGTCGCGAAACAGCAGTTCCGTGATCAGTATTTTACCGTCCGGCGCCGTTATTTCGCAATGTATGTGTTGCGGCAGGCTGGAGTGCGGATAACTTTCAGGCCGTATGGTTTCCGCTTCAAAGTAACCATTGCCGTCGGTTTTCAGGTATGCGAACAGCCGGGCGTGGCGCCGGTCGCCTTCCCGGATCAAAATATGGGCCGCGGTATCGGCGTACCAGCCGCGGGCGTCGGTTTGATACAGGTAAACCAGCGCTCCGGTCACCGGCTGATCGAACCCGTCCACCACGTTTACTTCTATGCGGGTGGGAATTCCCGGCTCCGAAGGCGCCGTCAGCCGTACTTTTTCCACTTTCGCGTGTTTTTTGATCACTTCCCGGAATGCAGGCAGGGGATGCAAAAACATCAGGGCGGTGTCGGTCAGCACGGCGCTGACCCATTTTTCGCCTTTGGACAATTGTTGATCCACCCGGGCGATCAGCCGGGCAGTATCCTGGGGAGGAAGGTTGTTGGAAAATGCCAATTTCCCATACTGAAAATACGAGGCGATAAAACTTAACAGGAATAATAAAAGTTTTTGCATAACCCAACATTTGATCTTACAGAGAGGTATCAAATCGGCTGAAAGTTGCCTGGCGTCAGGATAAACGGTGAATTGCCAGCCAATTGGCAATCATTTCTGCCAGATTTTCAAACGGGATGATTTCCGGTTCGTGCGCCGGGTTGGTCATGCGGCGTGGCAAAGCGGCAATTTGCCGCAGGAGCGGGGCGGCCTTTTTTTGAAATTTCACCGCCGAGAAATTGACCTTGGGCAACAGTGTCAGCACTTTAATGAACAATCCCGGCCGTTCCGCTTCCGGGTAACGCAGGTACCTTTCGCGGTATTTGTCGAGCGCCTGAACGCGCTCCAGCAATTGATCCGTTTTGCCTTCCAGCAATTGCAGGAGCAGATGTGCAATGAGGATCGCCACGTTTATCCCTTCTTTATCGCGGCTAAAGGCCGGCATGTCGTTGATAAAACGGTGGCTTTTAAATACGGGAAGGCTTTTTTCCGGCAGGGGCAGATGGCCGAAACGGTAAGCTAAAAACAGATAGGCGCCCAGCATATGCCATATCTCGCGGAGGGGCCCCTGTAATTGTGAGAAGCGTTTGTGCAGGGAAACCGTCTGGAAAATATCGAGTGCCTGCTCATATTGGCCGGCATGCATGGCCAGGCAGAAATACATCTCGTAAGCCAGAAAAAAATCATCGGAGCCGTCCGGGGCGTAATCCAGCCCGGCAAGCGCGGCGGTCTCGCCGGCTTCAAAACGTTTGAGCAGGATGTAAGCCGGCACTTTTTTGTAGTGAAACATGGCCAGCGGGCCGGCCACAGGATAACGCCTGGCGACAAACCAGGCTATCGCTTCGTCGCAGCAGCGAAGGGCGCCTTCGTAATCGCCCGACTCGAGGAGAAATTGCGCCTGTACGGTAAAATAATGCAGATGAAACAGGTAAGACGGCGTTTTGCCTTTGAATGGGGCCAGGGCCTCCAGGCGCTGCCGCGTGTGTTCCAGGAATTGGCGGCGCTCCGATTGTTTCCGCAAACCAGGCAAAGCAGCCCACTGAAAACAATCCGCCGCGCGCGCTTCGGCGTCGGCATGCGCCCGGTATTCCCAATACAGGCGGTTGTATGTTATAAACTGTTTTTCGCTGCCGGTGTCCTTCACTGTTTCTTTCAATACCCCCAGCCCTTCCACTGCGAAAACCGGCGCATCATAATCCACCCCCCGGCGGAACAACCTTTTGGCGATGGCCGGCGGCGCGTGCCGGTAGCCGCGGGTTTGCAACAGATTCATGATCGCCGTTTCGAGTATACCTTCCACCTGGTTCCTGGCCATTGCATTGGCCCGCGCCTTTTCATCGTCGAACAAAACGGCCATATCCCGCAGGCATTTCCGGAGCCGGCGGGCGCGTATTTTATAAGCGCTCAGGCTCCAACCCGCCGCCCTGGCCGCCGCCTCGTCAGTGCCCAGGTTTTTATGCCAGAGCAGCCGGTACAATTCCAGCAGTTCCGGCTCACGGACGGAAAAGACGCTCAGCAACTCTTCATCGCGCCAAACGCTGGTTTTGATGAAGTGCGCCAGGTCGTTGAGTTCTTTGATCATACAGACGTTTTGATGCGCAAGTAAGATTCTCAGCGCCGTTCATGCGACAAAAAGTTTAAAATATAATAGCTGTTTTTGTTGGCGTAAAGTACTGAATATTAATTTTATACAACAAAATAATTAATAAAAGCACCTCTGAAAAACCCGTATAACTGTCGGCATTTTTGCTAAAAAAGCCGCTTACTTTTGTTCTGTCAGATCATCTGTTGCCTTCGGGCAACCCGGAACCAGGAAACCGGCAAGTCTCCAACCAGGAAAAATACCGGCGCAGGCGCCCTCTGCCTGCGCGGTTGGAGGCGATGCGCCGGAACGGTAAACGGCAGGTTTTTTTCTTAGCGCAATAATAATAGTTTGGGAAACGCCAATGACCGCCGCGGAATATGAAATGTCATAAATCGCCGGATTGAATTGTATTGTTCATTTTTAAACTTATTGTGCGTATGAAACACCGTCATCTATTATTCCTGCCCTTGCTGGCCTGTCTTTTTTCCTGGCAGTCGCCATCCTTCGATCCACAAACCGTGATCGCCGCTGCCCAAGTATGGTATCAAAACAGCGCCTATGCCAATACTGTATTTATCGGGCAGCCATTGCAGCCCGACTGGAGCCATGCAACGGTTTCGAAACCCAAAAACGACCGTTTGCTGATCGACGTACCATTGCTGAACGGGGACCAGTATGATATGGCTGTAAAAGATCCGGTTAGTGGTCAAACCAACCCTGCCAACCGGAACGGAGCGGTTCGGCTGGTCATTACCAAGTTCGACAACGGTACCTATATTCCGATGTTGTTTATGGTATTTGGGACACCGGCTTATAACAATCAATATGGATCCCAGGCAGCCGGTCAAAACAAACCGCACCAAATTCAGGCAAACTTTTCCGGGTATATGACTTATCTATACCTGGACGGTACGCCATTTGCCGGTTTGTTTGTGGAAAACGGCCAGGTAAAAGCGACGCTCACAGGCGCCAGCGAAAATAGCGTAGTGCCGCGCAATTGTTCAATTCTCGAAACGATATGCGCTTACCTGGGTGAAGGTTGGCTTTGTGTGCACTATGTGCTGTGTGAAGTATATGACGATTCCGGCATTTATACCTATAATCCGTTTGGGAACAATTGGTGGTGGGGCGGCGGCCCGATACAGGAATGTTTTGGCTGCACCGGCGGAGGAGGATATGCGCCGCCTGTATGCCCGAATGGCAGCCTGATGACAGCCGAAGGAAATTGCCAGGGAATCACCGAAGGGTCATCGGGAGAGTGTTCGCTGACGGGGTTGTATGTGACAAGCCCGGGGCCTTTTGTGATTGAGTACTCTATTTTTGGGATAATTCCGTATCCTTGGGAAGCATATACAGATGTGGTGGGTATACTTAGAAATTGTAACAATGGCGACGCAGATTATAAATTGTTTATAACAAGTTCAAGTGGAGGCGTTACGCTCGGCCAAACGAGTGTTTTCCCAATAAATTGCATACATTTTAGTCATGCAAAAATTTGGGGCAACACCACCCAAAGTTATGCACAGTTTATCTTTTCTGTTGAAATTGGAGGGTTAACATTTAGCAGTGTTGCAAATAGCAATGTCGAATCTTATTTATCCTTTAAGTACCTG
>JAKLJF010000447.1 GCA_023151335.1 Thermoanaerobaculia bacterium
TTCCATGGTCGGATTGACGGCATCCATTTCCACCATCGTGTCGTAAGAGATATTGGCCTCGGCCAGCAGTACGTTCATGTGGCCAGGCATACGGCCGGCAACGGGGTGAATGGCGAAACGCACCTCGGTGCCGTTTTTTTCGAGGGCTTCCGTAAGTTCACGAACGGCGTGTTGGGCCTGAGAAACAGCCATGCCGTAGCCCGGCACGATGACCACGCTGTTGGCGGCTTCCAGCATCAGGTAGGCATCATCGGCTTTGACGGGCTTTATTTCACCCACCACTTCCATCATGCTGCCCTGTACCGGCGCCCCGAAGCCGCCCAGAAATACGTTGGCCACCGAGCGGTTCATCGCCTTGCACATGATCAGCGTCAGGATAATACCGCTGGCGCCCACCAGTGCGCCGGCTACGATGAGCAGATTGTTCTGTACAATGAAGCCGGAAGCGCAGGCAGCCATACCGGAGTAGCTGTTCAGCAGGCAGATCACCACGGGCATATCGGCGCCGCCGATCGGGATGGTGAGTAATACGCCCAAAGTGAGCGACAGGAATGTAATTATGCCGAGAAAAAGCAAGGCATCCGGCGCACGGGTATCTAAAGTGAAAAGTACGCCAAGTAGTAATATACCGCCGATAACGCTGGCGGTCACAAACTGCTGACCGGTATACATAATCGGCTTGCCGCTGACAAACCGCTCTTCCAGTTTTGCCCAGGCGATAAATGAACCGGAGAAGGTTATAGCGCCGATCAGCGCTGTGAGCGCAAGTATAGCGCCTCCAAAGTAGCTTTGTTCCGGATTGGCAATAAACTCGGCCCATGCCACCAGGAGGGACGCCAACCCGCCGAATCCGTTCAGCAGGCCCACCATCTGAGGCATGCCCGTCATCGGGGTGCGGTAGGCCAGCAGTAAACCGATCGCGGTACCGGCCAGCATGCCGATCACGATGTATTGATAGCGAACTACCTCCGGATACAATAAAGTTACGATGATGGCCGAGGCCATACCCACTGCCGACAAGATATTGCCGCGACGGGCTGATACCGGGTTGCTCATCAATTTGAAACCCAGAATGAAGGTAATGGCCGATAAAATATAAACGATATTAATGAGTGACTCGAGGGTCATGTTTACTTGTCTTTTTTCTTGAACATGTTGAGCATCCGGTCGGTGACGAAATAGCCGCCCACCACGTTTATCATGGCAAAACAAACGGCAATGCCACCTAATATCGCCGGGGTCTCGTCATTTTCGCTTAACCCGGCCGCGATCATCGAGCCGAGCACAGTAATGCCGGAAATGGCATTCGAGCCGGACATCAGGGGCGTATGCAGGAGGGAAGGCACTTTGGATATGATCTCAAAGCCCAGAAAAATGGATAAAACGAGGATAAAAAGCAAAAAAATCAGTACTTCCATAATAGTAAATTAGAATTCACGGCGAACTTGCCCTTCGTGAGTAATGAGACAACCCTGGATAATATCGTCTTCCAGATTTAATTCCATGGTTTTCAGTTCTTTATTCCAGAATTCCTCCACCAGGTTGTACAGGTTGGCGGAATACATCTGGCTGGCATGCACCGGCACCCGTCCGGCCATATTCTCCAGGCCGAGGATACGAACGCCGTTTACGTCTACTTCCTGGCCCAGGACAACGCCTTCCACGTTGCCGCCGGTTTCAACGGCCAGGTCGACGATGATGCTGCCGGGTTTCATGCCGGCCACCATTTCTTTGGTTACGATGATGGGCGCTTTCCGGCCAAACACCTGGGCGGTGGTGATGACCACATCGCTCATCGCGCATTGTTTGGCCATTGCTTCGCGTTGTTTTTGCAGTTGTTCTTCGGTAAGCGCCCTGGCGTACCCGTCCTTGGTTTGCCCGGTTTCCCCCAAATCAACTTCGACGAAGCGCGCACCAAGCGAACGCACCTGCTCGGCCACCGCCGGGCGGGTATCGAATGCGTCCACCCGTGCGCCAAGGCGTTTGGCCGTGGCAATGGCCTGTAATCCCGCCACACCGGCGCCGATCACAAAGACGCGCGAAGGATTAATCGTGCCTGCCGGCGTTGTCATCATCGGGAAAACCCGGTCGGTGCGTTGTGCGGCCAAAATGACGGCGACATATCCCGCCAGGCTGGCCTGCGAACTGAGAGCATCCATTTTCTGCGCCCGCGTAGTGCGGGGGATCAGTTCCATGGAAATGGCGCTGACACCGCGCTCGGCCAGTTGGACGACGAGGGCTTTCTCGTTAAATGGGTCCAGGTAACTGACATGAATGCAGCCCGGCCGCAACAATGGAATATCAGCAGGATCCGGCTTGCGCAGCCGCAGGATAATATCGCTTCCGGCAAACAAAGCTGCCCGGTCAGAACTGACGGTGGCGCCGGCTTTTTCATATTCCGCATCGGTAGCGCGTATGCCCGCTCCAAGGCCGGATTCAATCATGACCGTCGCGCCCAGCTTGACGAATCGAGCCACGTCGCCGGGAATCACGACGGCACGCTGCTCTCCGGGATATGTCTCTTTTGGAATTCCGATTTGCATGGTGAGGATTGTGTGTTTATAAGGTTTATGAGGGTTTATGAGGGTTTAGATGGTTTAGATGGTTTAGATGGTTTAGAGGGTTTAGTTAGCGCATTTTAGGCATTTTCCGTTTGCCGCCGCCGCCGCGGAAACCGCCGCGTCCCATCATGCCCAGCATGCTGGGGTTCATGGTCTGGCCCATTTGTTTGAGTTGTTTTTCCAGGTCGCGGATCTGCTCTTTGAGCATATTTTCCGTGATATTGAGTTTTTTGATCTCGGCCAACTGGTTTTGAGCGGCCTGGCGGTTGTTTTTGGATGCAGCGATCATGGCGAGTTGCAGCATTGCAGCGCCGCGCTCGTTGTCGGAGGGCAAACCGGCGTCAAGTGCCTTGCGCAACCAAATTTCACCGGTGTTAAAGTCTTTTTTCTGGAGGGCCAATGCGCCATGCGTCATGTAGTACACCCCTTTGTAGCCCATCAGCAATATTTTTGGAAAAAAGGTGAGTTTCAGGCGTTTTTCCGCTTCAAAAAAATTGGCCTGACTCAGGAGCATATTGGTCGACATGATAGTGCCCAGCATAAGATAACCGGCAAGCAGAAATAAACCCACCAGCAAAAACGGGAATCCGTACCAGAATCCAAATGCGAGCCACAGCGCGATACCACCCAGAATGCCAGCCACGATCAGCGCAAACCGCAAATAAATATTTATTGTAAACATGATTGTATCAGTTGTTGATTGCGCGCAAATGTACTTAAATCCGGCACTGCGCGGCAAAAACAAAAAATCTTTTAACCCATTATTCGCAATTTGAGCAATAGTCGATATCCAGGCCGTACCGGTTGCCTTCCGGCAATACAATGGTTACAATGGAGTGGCCGTCTGCTTCCCGTGTTACGAGGGAAAAGGTCATGTTTTTATGATTGCGGTAATGAATTACGGTAGCCGGGCCTGCCGGCGAAAAATTGGCCGGTTGCGACAGGCACGCGGGAAAATGAGCGCCGTGGAATATTTCCACGACTCCATTGCCCGCCGGGCGGAGCATAAACAACGCGGTCATGCCACTTGGGCCAAGGGCTACTTTCGTTGTGCCTGGGCCGAGGTAAAAATAGCGCCGGTTAGGGTCGTCTTTTTCCGCGTTGATCACCACCGCCTGGTCGAATCGTCCCCGGCACCAGTTTTTTTCATCCGGACCGCCATTGACCGCGGGTTGCTGGCTGAACCGGAAATGAGGTCCCGTTATCTCCTGGCCTTCATTTTTTTGCTCCGGGCCGGAGGGCGTCGGCTTGCGGGAACCTGACTGGCTGCAAGCCGGCGATAAAATAGCGGCCAAAATGGGCAAAATCAATACATACCGCCATCGGAAGGCGTTATTATAAACGGACATAAAAGTTAAATTTTCCAGTCGAAACGCAGGGTATAACTTCGCGGCCCCTCCAGGAGCGCCGGGCGAACCGAATACACGGCATTCAAGGCATTTCCTAACAAAAAGCTGGTTTTCAGGTGTTTGCCAAATTTTTGCGACACACGGAAATCAAGTACGGTAAAGCCGTTGTCATGTTCTGTGCGGAATGCATTTACACCGGGAATTCCATACTGGAAAATGGCATCCACTGCCTCCATGTGACTGTTGTATTGCACCGAGGCGCCAACGGCGAGTCCGCGCCAGGCGTATTCGGCGTCGCATTTGAACATATGCCGGTACCGGTATTTCAGTACATTGGTGCTGTCTGGCAGTCCGTATTTAACCGGGTCGAACACTTCACCCGGCTTCAGTTTATATTTTGGGTCTATGTAAGTATAACCGCTGAGCAGGAACAGCGTGCCGTTTCCGATTTTGCCCTGCCCCATGATCGACGCTTCCCATCCTTCTACTCGCGTATTGCCGACGTTTTTTGATTTAAACACGACCAGTGGAATAAATGCGTCGAGAGAAAACTCCATCATCCGCTCGTATTCGGAGATAAAATAGGTCAGGTCGAGAAAACCCTTCCAGTCGCCAATGGCGAAGCCTTGTTTTACGCCGGCTTCCGCCGTCCATCCGGTTTCCGAAACCAACCGGGGATTGGGTCGCACCACATTGTTGGTACTGAAATCGGTCTGAATGAATTTCTCGGCTATGGTAGGATAGCGGTAGCCTTGTCCCCAGGAAGCCCGGAAATAGGTAGCCCGGGCGGCCTGGTAGTTGGCGCCCAAACGGTACACCGGTTTCCCCTCTTTGGTTTTGCCGTTAGGAATGGTATCAGAGGTCATATCGTCGATCCGGATAATTTCCGGACTGCGCAGGATATTGCGTTCATAGCGCATGCCGGCCGACAGGTTGAGCC
>JAKLJF010000448.1 GCA_023151335.1 Thermoanaerobaculia bacterium
ATTTTGCTGTCTTATAGACCGAAGTTTGTTTGGGGTAATTTCTTCCGGCAATGGTCTTGCAAATTGTTCCACACCCGGGATGTCAATATAAACTGTTCGCCAAGCCGTATCTATACGAACGATTGGATCAGATGATTTTAAGACAGAGATTGAAGTGTGAAGACCCGCAAGCTGTACTTCTAACCGATGCATAGCTACATCGTGAATCCGGCTTTGCCTCCACCAAAAAGCATTGCTCGACAACAGGAGGAGTAGTAACAATAGTATAGGCAACCATATCCGCGAAAGATTATACGGTTGCCACGGCAAAGTGTGATCCAACCGTGTCGCGAGCAATGCCCAGTCTGCATCACAGTGCCACGCGGATGGCCGTAAAGTGGCCATTTTTTCTTTAAACAGATCAAAAAAATCTTTTTCAGCCATATTTTTTCGGTAGATAGTCCGTCAACATTTGTTTTAGCTTTGCTTTGGCTTTGGAAAGGTTCGACTTGGAGGCGCCGACTGAAATGCCCAACATCTCCGCTATTTCAGCATGGGAAAATCCCTCTAATGCGAATAAATTGAGCGCCATCCGGTAGGCAGGCGGCAGTTTTTGTATCAATATCAACAAGTCGTCCACTGCCATTTTCGACAAAAATTCATCCTCTATCGGAATATCAAGCCCTTCAGTCAGGTCACAAAAAACTAATTCGTTCTGCCGACTTTTGTAACGATTTATCGCTGTCCGCACTATGATAGTACGCAACCAGGTAGCGAAGGTATAGGCGGGATCATATCGTCCTATGCCAATAAAAACCTTCAGAAAAGCATCGTTCACCACTTCACGTGCTTCTTCATGGTGGGCACAATATGGCAACGCTACTGATAGAGCGTAGCTATAAAATCGTTTGTATAAAGCTCCTTGGCTACGGCGATCGTTGTTTAAGCAGCCGGCAAGGAGGTGATCTAATCCTTCATTATCCACGTTCGATAAGATGTTCAGATAAAACACCCCTGCGGTTGCCTGATACGATATTTATTTTAGACTTTTTTAGGGTAAGTCATTTTCACTATCTTTTCCAAATAAAAATGAGGATATTGTCGATATATGGCATATAAAACCTATTGCCAGTGGAAAAGGAACACAGGGCATTATTTATCCCTTTCCAGCCACCAATACCGCCTGCGTATGTACGCCCCGGGATGTTTTCAAAGTAACGAAATACACTCCGGGTGCTCTTTCGTCCGCTTGGAAAAAATATTTCGATTCGCCAGCGGGCAGTTTTCCTGAAAAAATCGTCTCAACCCGTCGCCCGAAGCAATCGACGATTTCAAGTACGGCGTCTTCGCCGGAGATCGAATAGACCGGTACGCAGGTGAGGGCACGGGCAGGATTGGGGAAAACTCGTTCCAATCGCGCCGTTTCCGGGGCCTCGTCCGCACCGACGTTCAGCCGGATATCGAAATCGAAATATCCGGCCGGAGCGGGTTGAGGGCGCACTTGTTGCTTGCCGGAGTTCGCTTTCGCATGGAGGTAATAGTACACGGTGGAGCCGTAGGGGTGTTGCGGTATCCAACCGGTCCAAAGATTGTTCACGGGATCGGTCAATGTCATGGGAACGGATTCATAGCCGGTAAGCGGGTCAGTGGTGTAATAAACTTCGGCAGCAGCAATGCCGCTTTTGTGCCGAATCCAGGCCGTCACCTCGTAGGCGGAGGGGTTGTTGTCTACGTAATCCTGAACCTGCCGGTGCTGGATTAGCAGCGGGTCGCTTGCCCCTACTTCCTTCACGATACAGTGGATCGCGCCGCCGAGCGAGATGATGTCGTTGCAGGGAATGCCTACGATGTTGTAACCCCGCATGTTTTCCTGCCAAATACGCAGGGCAACGGTGTCGTACTGTTGTTCGTAGGTAGGGAGCAGTACCGTTTTGTTGACGATGAACGAATTGACATACGTGCGCAAGGGGGCGTCCTGGCTTGGATACTTACCCACTTCCGGTGGCATAGGAATACGTACCACCTTGTACGGCGTACCGAACGGCGTGGTGAAATTGGCGAGCAAGTACTGGATGTTCGCCTCGATCTGGTCACGATCTACCACGCCCTCCGGGTACTCGCCTACCAACAATGTCTCCTCGTTGAGCAATTTCATGTGCATGTCGATGTGGTGGATGCCGTCGAAGGGCAGCACATCGAACTTTACATAGCGGTCAATCCCATAGAAACGGCGCATGATGCTATCGACGCCTGCCTCGGCGTGTTCGCTCGTACCCCACATATTTCCGGGGCCGTTTTCTTCCAGGACGAGTTTGCTGGAAAAATTTGTCCCCATACCGTCCGAAAAATTGTTGCCGCCCGGATGTACCAGATCGTAGGGTGCGGCGGTGGTGGAATAAACCGGCAAGCCGAAATAATTCCCAACGACACTCGGTATCGTGTCGTCTTTCGGGCGCGGACGGTTGTAAATCCAATCGACCAGTGCCAGGCTATCCACGCCGCCGAGGTAAACCGGGTTAGCGCCGTAGTCGCGAATCCAGATGCTGTTGAATGGGGCGACTTTGAATTCGACGTTGCCGGCCTGCCAATTCACGCCGTAGCTGCTCAACTCGTTTTGACAAGCAGCGATATTGCTGCAAATAACGATCACCCGGCATTGCTCCCGTGCCGCTTTTACAATCTGGGCAAGAATAGATTTATACAGCGTCCATGTCACGACGATCGCTTGCATTTCTTCCCATTCGGCCATCGCGCGCACCGGTCCGGGCGGCGGCGTGGTGATACCGTCCGGGGCGCCGGGCGCCTCCAGTTTCGGGTTGTTCAGGAGCCAGGCTTGTTCTTCGGAAGACAATCCTCTGGGGAGCGAGTCGTTTTGCGCGAACGCAGCGGAAACCGAAAATGCCGTTAAAAACAGGCAGGTGTAGAGCAGTTTTTTCATTGGAACAAAATTTATAAGATTCTACAATTTGTTATAGCCATGTCTCATCCCGGTTCAAAGGTCTAATTCGTCTCTGACAAACGATTTGGCGCCCGATGCCCCGGATATTTCCAGCCATATCGGACTTTCGGGGTCCTGGATGCCGAGTTTGAACGTGAAGAAATCACAGCATTTTCGCTCGGCTTGAATAAACACCATAAGTTGGCCGAGCGTCTCGTCCGAACCGGCGAAGCGGAAGGCGTAGCCATGCTCCGTTTCCACCGTTTCGAGGATTTTCTTTTTCAACTCGGCCACTGCGCCTGCTTTCCGGGTCTGCAACTCCAGCGAAGTGAGTTTGCAGGCAATTTCCTTGTCCGTGTCTACGGCGTTCAGTTTGTCAAAAGACTGGCTAACGGTCGTCGCGTCGTTTGGAAGTTTTTGTTTGCAGGAGAGTAGTAGGAATGCAGCCAGCAAACAGGTTGTGATGTGTTTCATATCGGTAGATTTATTTTTGTTAGTCGAACGTCATCCGCTGCACCCGTACCGCATTCAATATTGCCAGCAACGCTACCCCCACATCCGCGAACACCGCCTCCCACATCGTCGCCAGGCCGCCGGCGCCGAGTATGAGCACGATGACTTTGACCCCGAAGGCGAGGCCGATGTTTTGCCACACCACGCGGGTTGTGGCTTTGCCGATGGAAATAGCGGTAGCGATTTTGGAAGGCTGGTCGGTCTGAATCACCACGTCGGCGGTTTCGATGGCCGCGTCCGAGCCCAGTCCGCCCATCGCGATGCCCACGTCGGCCAGCGCCAGCACCGGCGCGTCGTTGATGCCGTCGCCCACAAATGCCAGTTTCGTGGCAGGGTCGCGTTTGAGCGCTTCCACCTTTTCCACTTTCCCTTCGGGCAGGAGATCGCCAAAGGCCTGGTCGATACCCAGGACGCGGGCAATTTTGGAAGTGATGCTTTGTTTGTCGCCGGAAAGCATTACTACCCGCCGGACGCCCAGATCATGCAGGCGGTGAATAGCCGCGGCCGCATCTCCCTTGATTTCGTCGGCAATAGTGAGGTAGCCCGCGAACTGCCCGTCCACGGCTGCCAGCACCACGGTATCTACGAGTTCGGCTGCTTCGGGCGGCACAGCGATGCCGAATTTTGCCAGCAGTTTGTCGTTTCCGGCCAGCACGGTTTTGCCTGTTACTCTTCCCTTCAACCCGTGCCCGCTGATTTCCTCCGCTTGTTCGGGCGCGTCGAGCGCCATTTTTTTGCGTTCGGCAAAGGTCACGACCGCTTTCGCCACCGGGTGGGTGGAAGCCGTTTCGAGCGAAGCGAGCAGCCGCAGGAGCTTCGTTTCCGAAAAACCGCCCGACGGCGCCACGCGCTGCACCGCAAACACGCCTTTGGTCAGGGTGCCGGTTTTGTCCGTCACCAGCGTATTGATTTTGGTCATGGCGTCCAAAAAGTTGGAGCCTTTGAACAAAATCCCGTTGCGCGACGCCGCCCCGATGCCGCCGAAATAACCCAGCGGAATCGAAATCACCAGCGCGCAGGGGCAGGAAATGACCAAGAAAATCAAGGTGCGGTACAGCCAGGTCTCGAACGAATAATCCGGTACGACGAAATACGGCACGACGACCAGCAGTGCGGCCAGCAAAACCACAATCGGCGTATAGATTTTAGCAAACTTGCGGATGAACA
This sequence comes from Thermoanaerobaculia bacterium, assembly GCA_023151335.1. Classification (GTDB taxonomy): domain Bacteria; phylum Bacteroidota; class Bacteroidia; order Chitinophagales; family Saprospiraceae; genus M3007. Next base: position 4,598 of record JAKLJF010000448.1, read on the forward strand.
ACTCCGTGGGCGCCTTGCGGGCAGTGGCGTTTTGTACCAAATCGAGGATTCGGGCGATGCTGCTTTCGGCGAAGGGTTTGCTCACGCGAATTTCCACCACTTTGTCCGCCGCGATGCTGCCGGCCAGTACGGTACCGCCCGGCGCCACGTCGGTCGGCTTACTCTCCCCGGTGAGCGCGGCGGTATTGAACGCGGCGGAACTGCCGCCGAGCAACACCCCGTCGAGCGGGACGCGCCCGCCCGGCTTGACG
>JAKLJF010000449.1 GCA_023151335.1 Thermoanaerobaculia bacterium
CTGGCAGCTCCAGGCGGAACTCGACCTTCTCGCCCAGGCCCAGGGGCACGTTGACGTGGAAGCTGACCCGCTCCTCGGTCAACCCATCGGCGTGCCCGACGGCGACGCCCAGCTCGTTGCGGACGGAGATCATGAAGGTCGCAGCACCGGAGACGGGCACGGCGGCACCTCGCGGGGACGTCCTGATCGTACATCGTGCGTCGCCGCCACGGGCCACCGCTGCCGACCGGCCGCCAGCGGGCTACCGGGGAGGCGTGTCGGCCAAGATTGGTGGTTGAAAGTTATTATACCGCATTGGGCGAAGAATTGTATTGGCGGAACAACTGCATTTTAAAAACAAGCCATTTAAACGGCCTTCCCTGTATTATGGTAGCACGGAGTTTGCGTTGGTGTAACGGCGTTGGAATACATTTTCTAGACCCCATATCCCTCCTCCCCACTCGTCCCCCGCTTTTAGTGAAAGAATTTATTGGAGACATAAACATTGTGGCAGGGCGATGGTTGTATACTACTTTGCTCAAAAGCGGTGCCGAACCCCGAAACCGGATACTCGTTTGGGATCTTTTTTCAGATAGTCCTGACCCAACAGGGGGATGGTTCGAAACGACCGGCGACGTATACACCCCCATAGTGATTGCCGAGGGTAAAAATGCTTTTCAAACATTGCAGGTATTTCGGACGCTCAACGTTTATCCGGCCGAAAACTTTTTCGAGCTCGTTCACTTTGATTGGCCGTCGGGAAAAATTACGCCACTTAAACGGTATTCCGATCTGCAAATTTGGCCCGTGTATAACACCATCCATTCGGGATAAACATTGCTACATTAAACCGACTAAAAAACGTGAGCTTCATGGCAGATGTATACCTTGCTCCGCCAGGTTTTGTGCATCAGCGCCGGCAACGTTTACGAAACTTTAAAAGTTTCGTAAACGTAATCCTCCCGTCACCCATGCACAAAACCTGGCGGAGCAAGGTATGACCGCGGGATCGTTAAAAAGAAACAATTGACGGGTATTGAAAAAAAATCCGGAGGGTATCCAACCTTTCTGTATTCGTCCGGCTTCTTTACAACAACTACTCGCAAAAACGACCGCAGCATGACGGAACGCCAACTCATAGAAGCCTGTCTGAACCACGACCGCCGCGCCCAACACCTGTTGTACGAACGGTACTGCAAAGCCATGTATACCATCGCTTACCGGATAACAGGCGATTTCGAACTGGCCGGCGAAACGCTTCAGGACGCTTTTTTACTGGTATTCCGTCACCTGGCCAACTTCGAAGGCCGCAGCACGCTCGGCGCCTGGATTAAAACCATTGTGGTGCGCACCGCCGTGCGAAAAGCCGAAAGGCGAGCTCCCCTGCCCGACGAACTGGACCTGCGAAAAGATCCCGGTCACCTCGACTGGGGCGGCTCCGGACTGGATATTGAATACCTGGAAAAGGCCATTCTCACCTTGCCCGACGGCTACCGGACAGTGTTCGTACTGGCCGAAATAGAAGGTTATACCCACCGCGAAATCGCCGACCTGCTCGGCATTTCCGAGGGTACTTCAAAATCCCAGCTCTGGGGCGCCAAGAAAAAACTGCAAACCAAGCTGCGGGGTATGATGGCTGGTGGGTAAAATCTCCGAAACAGATAAAAAAACGAACGATGAAAGAGTTGAATCGCCACATACTGAAAGCAGGATTACAACAACTCCCGGAATACGCGCCGCCGCCGGCCATCTGGGATGCGCTGGAAGAAAACCTGGATGCCGATGCCACGCTGGCTGCGGGCGTCAAACGTCTGCCGCAATACGAGCCGCCGCCGGAAATATGGACCCAAATCGAAGCGCAACTTGCCACCGCAACCAGGCCCGGGGCCGGACCGAGACTTTCCGGAGCGATCCGTCGCCCGGGTCTGTTCCAACCGGCCTGGTATGCAGTGGCGGCGGCGATCGCCTTGCTGCTGGCAGCCTGGTGGTGGTGGCAGCCCGCGAACGGCAGCGTTGACACCAAAGGCGCTGTTGTTGTTACGCAGGAAGTAGCCGACGAGCAATTGTTACAAATGAATGCCGAACCGGAAGACGAAGCCTTCCAACTCATCCGGAACCTGTGCCGCGCCCAGATGCCGGTGTGCGAACAAGCGGAATTTAAAATCCTGAAAACGGAACTCGACGAACTCACCGAAGCCAAAAGCGAACTGCGCCGGGCGCTCGGCTCTTTCGGCGACGATCCCGAATTGCACACCCAACTGGCCCGCATCGAACGGGAACGCTCCGAAGTGCTGCGGCAGATGATCGCCATGATTTGAACCAGGGGAGTCCGTTTTCGGCCCAAACTCAAAAGCCCCGGTGGTAACCCTCCTCTTAACCTAAAACGTATCAACATGATGAAAATCAAACTATTGCTGCCGGTTATGTTCCTGTTGGTAGGCAGCGCCGGCGCCCAGACCACCCTGCAGGTGGTCACGCAAAACGTGCAAAAAACGGTCGCCTGGAAACCCGGCTACGAGGTGGAGATCAATGGCGAAAAAGCCGAGGTGCTCGTGGAACCCGCGGAAGGAAATACCGTCTCCGTCCGGGCCGAACTGAGCGCCAAACATCCGGCGCTCGACACCGCCAAAGCCGACGTGAACGCCTGGAAATTCGTGGTGAGCACCGTGGGTAAAAAAATCTACATCCGGGCCTATATCGGCCTGCCGCCGGGTAAACCGCTCCCTACTTCCAACCTCAAAGCAAAAATCACCGTATCACTGCCCCGTCAATGCCCCGTCAATCTGCGCAACAAATTCGGCCAGGCCCGGCTCGACGGCCTGCAGGGCCCGGTGGCGCTCAGCGGCGAATTCTGCAACTTCAACCTCACCAACCTGGGCGGCAAAGTGCAGGTAGACAGTCGCTACGGCGACGTGACCGGTCGCAACCTCGGCGGCGCCGTGCAGGTGGACGCTAAGCGGGCCGACGTTTCCCTGGCCAACCTGCGCAACGACTGCTCGGTGCGCAGCGAATACGGCGCCGTGCGGGTCGATGCCGGACAGGATGCCGGCAACCTCACGGTGAAAGCCACCAAATCGGACGTGTCGGTGCAGGTGCCCGACCGTCCCCGTCACAATATCCACCTGAACGCTCAATACGGGCAGGTAGAAGTGGCCAAAAACCTGCCCTTCAAAGCCGAATCCGCCTCGGCCGCCCACTGGCAACAGGGGCAGGGCCGCCCGGAAATTAATGTGTCTACCTCTTTCGGAAAAATCGTTGTGGAATAACCCTTTGACTTCACTTAAAATATCCCGCTCGAAATGAAGCATTTAGCACTTATTACCCTGCTCCTGCATGCGGCTCTCGCATCCGCCCAACAAACCGATACCGTCATTTCCGAAATCCGCACCGAACAAGGCATGCTGGAACGGCAACGCATCGTAAACCCCTACGACGAAGTATTCGGCATACACCAGCCGGCGCGCTGGCTGTTCAAATGGGATGTGGCGGGATTCCTGCCTGCCCTGGGTTTCGATCCTGATGAGTATGATTTTACGGACGGTGGCCTGCGTTTCGATATCGAATGGAAACCTGGCACGGCCTTTTCTTTAAATGCTTCTTACCAACTCGGCCTTTATGAGCTTTTGAGTGACGCAAAAGTCAGCACACACAGTTTCCGGATCGAACCCCGCTGGTATTTTGGTATGCGCAAACGAATTCAAAGGGGGCGGGGAGCCAGCAATTTAAGCGGCAACTATCTGGGCGTCGAACTTACCGAGGTAAGAAAAGTTAGCGACGTGTCTCCATTTTCCTTACATGTCGAAGCGTACCGCGGCGCTATGTTGCGCTTCGGCATGCAGCGTCGCCTGTTCCGCCATGGGTTCTTCGACATATCTTACGGAGTCGGCGTACGCAAATACGTCATTTCCAACTACAACAGGGGGCAAAACAATGTTTACTCTGAAGCGCGCGTGGCTGTGGGTTTTGCGCTCTCGCAACCCAAACCGAACGTGTCTTCCCAGGCATCCGCTTATTGCGAGGTATTGCAATGTTTCCGTGAAGAACGGCGCATGTTCAAAATAGACCTGTATAACCTGTTCCGGATTATCTCTACCGACGCGCTCACCGGCACGGCGCGTATCGCGTTGGAACAAAAGATCGGCTACTCGCCCTTTTCCGTCGGGCTGGAAGGCCGGCTGGGCGGATACTACTCTGAGGTGGACGGAGTGAACGGAGGGTCGATACAGAAAAGATACCACGGCAACTATGGCGTGCAACTGCAAACCCGGTATTATTATGGCCAAAAACGCCGCATCGCCACCGGCAAATCGGGCAACAACCTCTCCGGCGCCTACCTGGCCTGGCAGGCCGATTGGTGGCATGGGGTTATAACCAGTAAAAGCCAGTCATCACCCGGAGGTGATATTATTATCCAAAAAGGCAAAAAATCCCAGCTCGCAACCGGACTGTTGTGGGGGGTGCAGTACCGCCTTTTCCAGCGGGGTTTTATCGATTTCAACCTGGGCGGCGGCTGGGGCCGCAACTTTTACGGCGACCTTTCCTCCGGGGTGAAAGATCCCGTGCAGTTACATGTTATGGGCGGTCTGCGGGTGGGGCTGGCTTTTTGAATGGGAAACATTGGTCGTAACAGACCTCTTCCTATTTTCGTTTAAAAACCCGATTTCCTCTCATTGTAAGGAATGCAAATTTGCGTCATATCCTTACTCATCAATATCTCATATTCTTTATGAAGCCTCACTTCCCAAGATTCGTCAAACGTGGTTGCCATAAAGTCTCTGTATTTTTTTTCTCTTTCTTTTCGATAGTTGCCCGTATTGCTCTTTTGAATCATAACTCCGAATAAATACAACCCTTTTTG
>JAKLJF010000044.1:0-11444 GCA_023151335.1 Thermoanaerobaculia bacterium
CGATGCAAAACAGCCAAAGCAACGGTCTGACAGCCGCCTTCCTGTTGTGGGCTTTTATTGCCCTGGAAAGGCAAAAACCGGTTTCAGCCGCCGCATGGACAGCGGCAGGCGGTTTCCTCAAAATCTTCGGTATTTTTGCCGCCGCTCCGGCAATACTTTATCCCCAACCGGGAAAATTCTTCATTCCCCTGGCAGGCTGGATGACACTCTTGTTGGTGGCGCCCCTGCTCGTGTTATCGCCGGCGCAACTTTGGCCGGTGTACGTTTGGTGGTGGGAACTACTGGCAGACGACCACAACGCCTCGGTAGGCTTGTCGGTGCTGGGCTGGCTGGAGACCTGGTTTGGCTGGAAAGCGCCAAAACTGGGCGTGACTTTAACCGGTTTGCTTATACTGACAGCATCAACCATAGCCGTCTACCGTCTGCCGTCTGCCGTCTGCCGTGTACTTTTATGGGCAAGCGTGCTGATCTGGGTGGTCATTTTTAATCACAAGGCCGAGTCGCCAACCTTTGTGATCGCTTTATGTGGCGTGGCGCTGTGGTATCTGACAGACCAAACGCCTGCCCGCTGGAAAAAAATACTGTTCTGGACGGCATTTGCCTTTGCTTCTTTGTCGCCAACAGATATTTTTCCCCGTTTCCTGCGCGAGCAATGGGTGCAGCCATACGTCCTTAAAGCCGTGCCCTGTATTTTGATATGGCTCATCATAAGCTGGCAAATTTTGACACAACGTTTCCTTCCGGCCAAAGCAACGGCCGGCTAATCCATCGCCTTTAAGCACTAAACATCGCTGCAAACGTACTATGAACAATGACCTGCTTTGGAAATTTCTGAAATTCGGCGCCGTGGGATTTTCCGGCGTTTTCGTAGACTTTGGCATTACCTGGCTGTGCCGGGAAAAAATCAAACTCAACCAGTACCTGGCAAATAGCACCGGCTTCCTGTGCGCGGTGATCAGCAATTATATTTTAAACCGTGTCTGGACCTTCCACAGCCAGGATCCTTCCGTGATGATGCAATTTTCCAAATTCCTGCTGGCCTCTGTTATCGGGCTGGGCATCAACAACGGCATCATTTACTTGCTCAACGGACGGGGCAAAGTTAATTTTTACGTAGCCAAGCTGATCGCCACGGGCGTGGTTACCATTTGGAACTTCTGGGCTAATTATACTTTTACTTTTCATTCATAAAACGGGAAAGCAAACCCTGACATACTCAGCGCTGCAAACGCCGGAGACGTACCTCTTTTGCCGGTTGCAGTACCAATGGCGCCTCCTCGATATCCACAGAATCGCTGTCGAGGCCAAACCAGTTTTTTGGCGAAGCCACCCAGCCCTTTACGGTGAGATACGTCGACATGATCAATTGTTCGAACCAGGGCAATTCGTTTTCATTCGACAAAAACTCCTGTACCAGCACAAAACGGAAATCGCCGGTAGGATACTTGCTGCTCATGCTGTGGTATCGGGAATAAACCGACAATTCACCATTTTCCACTAATTCTTCCACCACTTTTTTCATAAATACGTTCATCCGCTGCTGTACCCGGAAACCGAGAAAAAAGTTGACCTTGTACACGTCGTCGGGCGCAATAGTATTCACCTCGTATTCCATCGTAAAAGGCTCGTCGGTCGTTTCGATATGTACGAACCAGTACACATCGGCGCGTTTGGGCTGGGTTTGCAGGATGGAATACACAATACTGTCCTCTACCTTTTTAGGACTTTTGGCACTGCTCATAAACACCAGATTTGTCGCGTACTTGGGAATGTCGGTATCGTTGCTAAGCAGAATAAACTGATCCAGATAATCCTTGATTTTCACTTCCTCCGCATACCGTTTGCGAATACGTTTGGCCGTAATCCAAAGCAGCATCAGGCCAAAAAGCATGGCGGCCATAAATACCGTAACATATCCTCCTTCGTGAAATTTAAAGGAATTCGCCACCAGGAAAAGGCCTTCCATAAACACATAAAACAAGAGAAAAGCCCATATCAGAGATGAATTCAACCGGCGGATGATCAGCCAGTTGGCCAATAAAATAGTGGTACAGAGCATGGCCAGGATAATAGCCAATCCGTATGCGGCTTCCATCTCATTGCTGTGCTTGAACAACAATACCACCCCAATGCAACCCAGCCACAAAAAAGAATTGACTGCCGGGATATACAACTGGCCTTTCAGGTTGGAGGGGAATTTTACAGTCAGCTTGGGCAACATACCCAGGCGGATCGCCTCGGAGGCCAACGTAAAGGAGCCGGAGATCAACGCCTGACTGGCAATAATAGCCGCCAGGGTAGCCAGGAATATTCCCGGCCATAAAAACCAGTGCGGCATGATGCCATAAAAGGGATTTTCAGGCATGAGTTGTCCCTCGTAGCGCAGCAGCCAGGCGGCCTGACCCAGGTAATTGAGTACCAGGCAGGTCTTTACAAAAATCCAGCTGACCTGAATGTTTTGGCGTCCGCAATGCCCAAGATCGGCGTACAAGGCTTCCGCACCCGTGGTGCATAAAAATACGGCCCCCAATACCACAAAAGCTTTGGGGCTCGAAACCAGCAGCTGTATTCCATAATGAGGGCTAAGCGCTTGTAAAACCCCGGGAACATGAACTAATTGCGATATACCCAAAACGGCCAGCATGGTAAACCAGAGCAGCATGATAGGCCCGAAACTTTTTCCCACTGCCGCCGTACCAAAACGCTGCACAAAAAACAAGGCTGAAATAATCAGAATTGTAATGGTCATAGTGGGAATGCCCGGATACTTGATCGCAAGGCCCTCGATAGCCGATGACACCGAAATAGGCGGCGTGATCATACCGTCCGACAACATGGCCGCTCCACCGATGATAGCCGGGAATAACAGCCAACGTTCCCGCCGGCGCACCAGTGTATACAACGAAAAAATGCCGCCTTCCCCGTTGTTATCCGCGCGCAGGGTAAGCAATACGTACTTGAGGGTAGTTTGGATGGTCAGCGTCCAGAATACCAGTGAAACACCACCCAATACCACCAGCCGGTCAATGGTATTATGCTCTCCTACAATGGCTTTCATCACATACAACGGCGAAGTGCCAATATCACCGAAAATAATACCCAGCGTAATAATAAGCCCGGCACTGGATAGCCGGTGATGCGTATGCGGGGCGGCAGGTATGCTCATGTGCTGTAGAAGCAGGCTGGTGTCAATAATTTGGGTTATTGGGGGGTATGAGGTTTAGATGGTTTAGGAGGTTTAGATGGTTTAGATGGTTTAGATGGTTTAGATGGTTTAGAAAAACCGATAACCCTCTAAACCATCTAAACCTCCTAAACCATCTAAACACCATCTAAACCCTCATAAACCCCTCACAAACCGATCAATGATGGTGTCCGTCGGGGCCATGCACGTGTCCGTGGGCGAGTTCGGAGGGGTCGGCGTCGCGCACTTGCTCCACGTGGCCGGTGAAATACAGGTTGACGCCGGCCATGGGGTGGTTAAAATCCAGTTTGACTTTATCCAGGCCGACCCAGGCTACTTTTCCCTGAAAGTGGTTGCCCTGCTGGTCGGTCAGCGGTAATACGTTGCCGATATCGAGCAAACCTTCCGGGATTTTGCCGTCCGATTCGAAGATGCTTTTGGGTACTTCCACGAGGGCCGTTTCGTCGTATTCGCCGTATGCATCGGCGGCAGCGATGCCGAAAGCGAAGCGGTCGCCGGCTTTCAGGCCTTCGAGGTTGCGTTCAAAATCGGGGATCATCATGCCCACTCCGTAAATAAATGCCAGCGGCTCGCCGCCCTGGGTGCTTTCGATTTGTTCGCCTTCAGCGGTGTCTTGGGTAAGCGTATAGTGCACCAGCACTACCTTGTTTGTTTCAATAACCATAAATTCGGACTTGCGATGATTGGTAAGAAATGAATAAGGAATACAAAAGGAGAAAGGAAACATTCAAAAAGCAGAGCAGGAAAACACCTGTAGCGCCGGTTCTGCTGTTTCAAATCATCGCGATCTGCGTTTGCGCCGCAAAGTTAGGGTTTTAAAGGCTTTTCAACGGCCTTCGAGCAATTTTTTATACCGAACATACTGCCTGATGAAGCGGATGGCTTCCCGGTGCGGCGTAGGCTGCACGCCAAGCGCACGCTGCGCGTGGTACAGTTGGAACAATATGCGCCAGTGCCGGTAAAAATCGCGGTAAGCGCGAAGCATGCCAAACGAGGGGTCGTATACGTGTGCCGGCTCGCCGAACACGCCGTTGAGTTCCATGACCAAAAATTCGCCCCGGCTCAGGGCTTCCGCCGAATCGCATTTCAGGTCGAAGCGGCCATACAACACGCCGTCAATTTGCCGGCAGATCGCATCGAAGGTAGATACCAGTTGCGGGCTGATGAGGTGGTTGCCGTTGAGAAACTTGGTGCCGCGCACATGATTGCCTATGGGTTCGAGCAAAAGGGTGTCGCCGGCGGCGGGCACAGTGTTGAGCAGTGCCGGCTGTTCCCGTTCGAACCGTTCGAGTTGAAAAGCCGAACGGGGATTTCGGGCCATAAGTTGCCGCACGCTGGACTGGCCGTCGCCCGTCACCGACAAAAATTCCTTGACGCACACTGAAGTGATTCCGAACCGTCCGCTATCGGGGAAACGGTGAAATAAAACCGTCATCTCGACTGGCAGTTGTATAAACTCCTGGATAATAAACGGCGCCTGGAAACGCTCCAAATGTTGCTGCAGCGCCTCGGGCTCGGAAAACTTCTGCACCAGAAACCCGCGTTCACCTACGTCGGGTTTGGCCACCACCGGAAACGTCAGACCGGCTGCCTGAATTTTTTCCATCAGGGATTCAAACGCTTCTTCGCCCGATATAAATACCATTCTGGGCTTCAGGTGCGCCGGAACGAGGTTCAGGATATCGCTTTTGGACTCGCCCACCGCGCCGCCAAGCGGTATGGCCGGGTTGACATTGCTAAAGAAGAAGAAATGCCTGGCCCGCAGGGCAAACCAAACGTAAATGCCGTACACGGGCACGTTGGCCAGCCACCAGGGCAGGTATTCCCAAACCGTCCATTTTGTCCACCAGTGTTTGATCATATCACCATTTTTTCCAGGGTTTCCAGGCAGAAGGTACCAGACGAAAATGTTGTTTTTCTTTCAGGCCGGGATTAAAAAAAACGAAGGCCAGGTCGTAACAATCGATGCTGAGCGTCACGCGGGGATGTTGCTTTATTTGCTCCCAGGCTGCCGTCATTTCCGGCGACCAATATACGTCGTCGAACACCAGTACCGAGCGTTCATGCACGTATGGCAGGCATTGTTCGAAATACGAAAACGTAGGCGCCTGCCGGTGATGCCCGTCGAAAAACACCAGGTCGGCCTGTCCCAGCGCCTGAAGCGCCCCTGGCAGGGTATTGCTGAAAGCGCCGTGTATGACATCGGCCCGGTGATTCAGCCCGAGGATACCCAGATTAGCGCGGGCAACATGCACACATGCCTCGCTGCCTTCCAGGCTGAACAAACGGGCATCCCGCGCCGCGGCAGCCAGGTACATGGCGCCAACTCCGACGGAAGTGCCCATCTCGAGCATGCGCTCCGGTTTCAGCCACTCTGCCAGGCGGAACAGCCGTCGCCCCTGTGCCGCCGAACTGGCTGCAACACGGACTATATGGCGCAGGGGCACTTGTTTTTGTACAAGAGTCACACTTTTATCCGAAGCGCCGTAGTCGGTCAGGTCGAGGGTAACATCACTTTTCAGCATACGGCGACGGATCGCCTCCACATCTTCGAAAGCATAAAACCAGCGGTCATCCTCCAGCACCGCGTTGGCAAATTCAAAAACGAAAGGCGAATGTACCTGGTAACGCGTGTCGGCGGCCAGGTAAAAGCGCAGAAATTGTTTGATCCGGTACCAGAAAAAATACAAGGGTCTGTCGCAGAAATATTTGTGAAAAATTACGGCGGCGAAAATAGGAAGGATTTGAAAGTTTGCACCGCCGAAAAAATAAAGCGTTAAAGGATGCGCGGCTTAGGGTTAAAATATATTTAAAGCCTGAACAGGCCCAAAATACCCCCTATTGGCGCCCGTTTTTTGTCTGTCATTTAAACAAACAAAACGCGCCACAATGCAAATCCTCCGCAATTCCCTGCCTGTATTCGCCCTGCTACTGACCTGTCATGCGCTCAGCGCCCAATCCTATAAAACCGCCGCCGGTATCCGCGTCGACAACGGCGTTCATCTGACTGTGCAACAATACATTACCAATGGCTGGACCGCCGAAGGTATCCTGCACTCGGCCGTGGGCTCCGACAACCTCGGCCTGACCCTCCTGGCCGAAAAACACTCGAAAATCCTGTTCCGGGGCGTCAACGTCTATTTTGGCGCCGGTGGGCACTATTACTGGCAAAATGAACCCCGCCGCGGCGAAACGAATGTGGTCGACCAGGACGTTTACGGCCTGTCCTTTATCGGCGGCGCCGAGGTATCGCTGGGCCGCATCAACCTGGCCATCGACTGGAAACCCGAACTGCACCTGAGCGAATCCAGCGAAACCATCGGCTGGAACGGGGCCTCGGTGTCGGTGCGCTATATTTTCGCCAAACGCGAACGCAAAAAGATCGGCGACTGGAAAGTGTGGGATAAGTTTGGCGGCAACAAAGACAAGAACAAAAACAAAAAACGCAAATAATCTGCCTGACTTTCTTTCCCTGCCCGTCGGGCGGCACGAGCGCCGTCCGACGGTTTTTTTTTATAAAACAGTATTATTGAACGGCGTAATTTGGTTGAGGCTGGAATGTCCCTGTAATCATATGAAAATCGAATTTTACCACCTTCGCTTTAGAGACGCCATCATATTGAATGATCAAATAAATATTCTGGCTTTTTATCCTATTTTCTTCTTCAAACAAATCAAAATCAAAGCGCAATGGCAAAACCACATAGCGGTATTTGTGATGATCCAACTGCAATTGCTCTATCAGTCGGTACTTTTCCGCCCGGTTTACTTCCGGCAAAAACAGGACTTTCGGTTTGATTTTGTGAAACAAATAATAGTCGATAGCAATAAGCTCGCATAAAACGGCATCTTCTGGATAAAGGGTCGATGCGTATTCAAATAAAATAGTATAGATCTCTTCGATCGAATAGTTCTGAAAATCCCGCCGGGAGTCAAAATATATACCCAAACCCAGTAAAAAATCAAAAATGCCGTAGCGGTTTGTGGCGTATTTCAAGGTACGCACAGCGCGTTTTTTATTCCAGTAAATTTCCAGCGCGTGCTCCAGCAACTCCAGTTGTCGCAGTTGTTCTTTTGACAAATAATTACTTTCTATGATCTGGTACGGCGGCTCGGGATCGAATACAAAGCCATGTTGTTCGTATTTATAACGCACGGGGGTGCCCTTCAGGAATTTTAAAAAACCCAGTTGCAATTCCGGCGCAAACAACCTGAATACCTCTTCAAAACTGTATTTTATATCCTCCCAATAGTCCAGCGGCAGGCCCACGATCAGGTCGAGGTGCATCTCCACCTTGTCCGACAGGGATTGGATGATCGCTTTGGTTTTATCAAAATTTTGTTTGCGGCTCACCTCCAGGTTCGCCTTTTGGTTGACGGTTTGTATGCCGATCTCAAACCGGAACAATCCCGCCGGCACATTTTCCCGGATAAACTGAATAATGTCGGGGTGTAAAATATCGGCAGTAATTTCAAACTGGAACACATTTTCCGGCCGGTGATGCTCCAGGATAAAACGGAAAATATCCAGCGTAAAATCGCGCTTGATATTGAAGGTTCTGTCCAGAAACTTGATCACGCGCCCGTGTTGCATCAGGTGCAGCAGGTTGGCTTTGATGTGTTCGTCGGGCAGGTACCGCATTTTGTTGTCGAGGCTGGCCAGGCAAAATTCGCATTTATAAGGGCAGCCCCGCGAGGTTTCCACATAAGCCACCCGGTTGCGCAGCGTTTCGGGCGGGTCGTGGCGATAGGGCCTGATCTCCCGGTATTGGCTGAGGTCAAATATTTCCGTTTTTTGAAAATACGAAACCCCCATATCGGTTTTAAACGCCAGGTTCGGAATATGTGCTGTTTCAGGGTAGTTTTGTAAAAAAGCCCGGAATGGCGACTCCCCTTCACCCGTAATAACAAAATCGACTTCCGGACGGGCCAGCACATCCTGCCAGTCGCAGTATCTTCACCGCCGGGTTCAGGGCTTTGATCCGGCGCGCCACGTCGAGCGTAGGGCTGATGTTCCAGATATAACAGCTGAAGGCCACCACGTCGAAACCGGCGCAGGCACGGGAGATGTCGTCTTTGTTCTCCTTGATGGTAAATTCCCGCCACTCCAGCCCCTTATGGTCGCGGTTCAGTTCATACAACAGGCGGATAGCCAGGTTGATGTGAATGTATTTTGCATTAAGGGTAGTGAGCAGGACAGTCATGGCGTTGCTTTAAAGCAGCGCAAAGGTAGGTTTTTTCACAATGGGCATTCATTAGCCGTTTACTTCTCCCCGCTCACCAGGTAATAACTGAAATGTTTCCTGCTCGCCCCCATGATCATGCCGAGCGCCGGCGCCAGTGCGTTGTTTTTCCTTTCCCGGTCGAGCTTGGCGGCTTCTTTCCGTTGCCACACATCCCAATAAAAACGCAGGGTGACAAATGGAATATGTGCGAACGAAGGCGCCACCCGCCAGCTGATGTCCTCCACCCGGATGTTCCGAAATCCGGCCTTTTGCAACGCTTTTGTGAACAAATGAATGTCGGCCAGTTCGGTCAGGGCCCAGCAATCCATGTTTTTCCGGTAAACCTTATCCAGCCAGCCCGGTAAGGGCCGGGAATGTTTCCGGAACCCGTCGGCCACAACGAAGCAGCCGCCGGGTTTCAGTACCCGGTACACTTCCCGCGCAAACTCCGCCTTGTCGTGCCCTTTTGCATAACAGGCGCTCTCCAGGGCAAAGGCAGCCTCGGCGCTTTCATTGCCAAGGGGCAGGGCTGCAAAATCCGATTCGTACAAAGTAAGCCGGTGGCCCAGGCCTTCTTCGCGGGTAAGCTGATTGCCGAAATTGACCTGCCAGGGCGTAATGGTAAATCCGGAGAACTGCGCTTCACTGTTTTCTTTGGCCATAAAGCGGGAGGCAGCCCCCAAGCCACAGCCCAGATCGAGCACCAGCGGTTCCACATACCGCTCCAGGCGCAGGCGGTTCATCACTTCCCGGTTCATCTGATGGAGCAGGGCAGAACGGTCAAACGGGTTCATGCCCGGCTTGTAATAGCCGAAGTGCATGTTGAAGGCTTTGTCCCAATAATAGTAATCGAGGCCGGCGCCTTCGAAGTAATGGATGATCTTTTGCCGGGCGGTAGATTGAATGGCAGCAAGCATGACAGGGTGTTTTAGGGTAAAACGGGTTTAGGCGAAATTATGTTTCACAATTTTCAATTATTTTTGAAAATATTGAATATTTATTTTTGACCCCGTACGGCCGAAATGGTATTGGCAAGATTTTTTCTGAATGATCAAAATAAATTAAGCCTAATCTGTGGCAGAAGCCCCGATCACGGCAACCGTTTGCCGCCGGGTGTCGTACACGGTCCAGAAAAACGTACCCCACCACTCCTTGCCGGCATCGAAATAATTCGACCAATCGTCGGACCATTGATAAATGACGAGGTGGTCGGTTTCGAGGAGATTTTCAAGATGGAGTATTTCCCGGAGGTAATCCCGCAGCATTTGGGTTAGTTCCCGGGTCAATTGTTGTAAATATTCCTGGTCGGCAGGATCGCCGGGCTTTCCGATGGAGTGCGGCGGGTCGAGCAGTGCCTTGGCAAAACCTTCGGTGACGGAATGGTACAAAATGCGGGATTGCGGGTTATAGGAAAACAGTTTTAACTGGTCCGACCGGATATCAAATCCCGGCCCAAGGAATTCTTCAAATGAAATATGCTGGCCGGAAGGCTCAACATCCGGGTCAATTTGAATGGAGAAGTAGTCCGCGATGTTTTCGCCGGGATTGAATTTTTGAAAATCCCGGACATACCTGTCGGCAAACACCTGCATACCCGCCAGGGCGGCTGTTTTCGACAATGCATACCAGTCGGCAACCAGGGTCTGAAGCAGCAACAGCGCGGTATCTACTACCACACCTGTCTGTTCAAACCGCTCCAAAAGCGCGGTTTGAGCAGGGCTGTAGTCGATCTCCGAGCATTGCAGATGCAGGGAAGGATAAAAGTCGTGCTCGTGGGTGATTTTAAATCCCGGGCCCAGGGCTGCAAGGATATCCTCATACAAATGATCGGCCTGTGTTTTAAACCGCTGCCATTCCTCTGCAGCCCAGGGCGACGGCCCCCCGGGATCATTCTGGTTCAGGCTTTCCGGCAAGCGGGCATCCAGTTCCTTTATTCGTCGAAGCAAATGTTCGGGCAGGTTTATCCGGCTGTCGGTATCGACGGGGCCGGAGCCAAATTGCTCCCAGGTTACATCGTCGGCAGGCCAAAGGCAGCCACCGGCAAAATAATCAAAATAAAAATCGAATCTGTAAATTGGATCGGGCATGCCGGATATTTTTCCCTGTCTTGCAGAAAACGCGCAAGGTACTACAAGATTACCAGCCAAGCTTCAAACCTCAAACCTTCTAACCAGAAACCCCGCACAGGTTGTATCTTTGCGCCCGCTATGCTGACCCTTGGTAATATTTTTGTTAAATACGGTGACCGCACCCTGCTCGACCACGTGAACCTGGTGGTGAAACCCGGCGAACGCATCGGCCTGGTGGGCCGCAACGGCGCGGGCAAGTCCACGCTCCTGAAGATCATTGCCGACGAAATGTCGCCCCATGAAGGCGACGTGGTCAAACCCACCCACTTCACCATCGGCTACCTGCACCAGGACATGCTCCTGCCCAAGGGTAAAACAGTCATGGACGAAACCATGACCGCCTTTGCCGAAGTGCTGGCCCTCGAAAAACAACTGCACGATATCCAGGAAGAACTGGCCCACCGCGAAGACTACGAATCCGACGCCTACCACAAACTCCTGGAAGACATGGGCGACCTTACCGAACACCTGCACCACCTCGGTCATGCCACCACGCAGGCCGACGCGGAACGGGTGCTCAACGGTCTCGGCTTCCAACACAGCGACATGACCCGCCTCACCGACGAGTTCTCCGGCGGTTGGCAAATGCGCATTGAACTGGCCAAAATGCTCCTGCGCCAGCCCGATCTGCTGCTGCTCGACGAGCCCACCAACCACCTCGACATCGAAAGTATCCTCTGGCTCGAAGACTGGCTCACCCGCTATCCGGGCATGGCCATCGTCATCAGCCACGACCGGCGCTTCCTCGACAATGTGACCAACCGCACCGTGGAGATCGTATTGGGCCGGCTGGAAGACTACAAAGCGCCCTATTCCAAATACGTGGAACTGAGCGCCGACCGCCGCGAAAAAATGCAGGCCGCCTACGAAAACCAGCAGCGCGTG
>JAKLJF010000044.1:11454-15422 GCA_023151335.1 Thermoanaerobaculia bacterium
GACCGCGAACGCACCATCACCCGTTTTATGGCCAAAGCCTCCAAAACGAAGATGGCCCAAAGTATGCAAAAGCAGCTGGACAAGATGGAGCGTATCGAAATTGAAGATACGGATACCTCGGTGATGAACCTGCGCTTCCCCGACGCTCCCCGCTCCGGCGAGATCGTGGCCAAAGCCGAACACCTGACCAAGCGATACGGGAACGTCAAAGTACTGGAAAACGTGGACTTCCAACTCCTGCGCGGCGAACGGGTGGCTTTCGTGGGTCAGAACGGCCAGGGCAAAACCACGCTGGCCAAAATCCTTGTCGGCGCCGAACCGGCCACTTCCGGCGCCGCCACATTGGGCTACAACGTGTCGATCGGTTACTACGCACAAAACCAGGCCGAAACGCTCGACCCGAAAATCACCCTGCTGGAGACCATGGAAAAATACAGTCCGCCGGAAATGCGCACCAAACTGCGCGCCATCCTCGGCGGCTTCCTGTTCAGCGGTGAAGACGTGGATAAAAAAGTGGTGGCCCTCTCCGGCGGCGAACGCGCCCGCCTGGCCCTGGCCTGCATGCTGCTGCGCCCTTTCAACTTCCTGGTACTCGACGAACCGACGAACCACCTCGACATGCTCTCCAAAGACGTGTTGAAACAGGCCCTGCTCAAATTCAACGGTACCCTGCTGGTGGTGAGCCACGACCGCGAATTCCTCAGCGACCTCACCACCCGCACCATCGAATTCCGCGACCACCGCCTGATCGAATACCTCGGCGACGTCAATTATTTCCTCGAAAAACGCCGGCTCGACAATATGCGCGATGTCGAAAAAAGAACTGCAATGAGCGGTGTAAAAGCATACCCGGCGCCGGACAACGGCGTACCGGTGCTGGGTGCGGAAGAAAAAAAACAATTGCAGCGTCAGGTACAAAAAGCCGAACGCCGGATCAGCGAACTGGAAGCGGAGTTGAAAACGATTGAAAATAAAATGGCCGAAGCCGATTTTTACACCCGCCCGGAATCGAACGAAGTACTGAAAAAGTACAGCGACCGCAAGGCCGAACTGGACAAAGTGTACAACGAGTGGGAAACCGCCGTGGAACAATTGGGATAAACCATGCAAAACCGGCTTTCCATATCCGTCCGCCTCATCGCCGCGGCAGCCGTTCTGGTTTTCTTCGGACTGGTTTGGCTGTACACCCGCGAGTTCCCGGTATTTAGCAACACTATCGGAGTACGTGCACTGGTAATGGTATCCTGCGTGGCCGGCGCGCTGACAGGCGCCGCTTTCGTTTATGCTTTGCGCCAACGGCTGACCCCCTGGGACAGGCATTGGCCGGAAGTCGGTGTTATGCTGGCTTTTCCGGTCATCTTTGCGCCCTTATTTGGCAGTATGATTAACCGCGCGGGAGGTGCACGGGAGCATCAATCCTTCGAATTTATTTCGGAGCAACCCTATATTTCATCCAACTACGGCCTGCTGAAAGGGGAAAAGATAAAACCGACGGGGTACCGCCTTTATGTAAGGGAAAGCGGGCGCGTGTTGAAATTCCAGTATAAAAGCCAGGCTTATTATCCGCTCACCCGGCCGGGCGAGGCAGTGCTGCTGCCGGTTCGGAAAGGAGTACTGGGTTTCCGCGTCATGGAACTGAGGTGACAAGCACACTGCTGGACATTTAATTCTTCAGGCGCGTCCAGTAGTGTGGGGGATACTCCCGACGCAAGATGAAGTGTTACCCCGGCATCGGAGATGTCGCTTCGAGGATAATAAAAACCTCCGCCCCTTCCCTTGGCTTCGCCGAATTATAGCAGGGCGCCAGCGTTTTTATGTAAAAATACGGCGCGAACAAGGCCTGATATTCTTCAGAATGCCCTCCGAAGGGCGGCCCGCCTTCAAAATCCCGGTCGAACAACACGCCGGCCAGTTTGCCGCCCGGCGCCAGCAGTTCGCGCATTTTCCGGGCATAATCCGGTCGCATCGCGGGATCGAGCGCGCAAAGGAAGGTTTGTTCCAGGATCAGGTCGAAAGAACCTGAAAAGGCAAAAAAATCGCCACATTCCAGCCGAAGGTGTGCCTCCCAGCCCGGAGCCTCCCGCGAAAGCCGGCGCCGCAGTTTTGCAATGGCAGTCGGGGCAATATCCAGCATGGTAATATCTGCAAACCCGTTTTCCAGCAAATAGATGGCCTCATAGCCGTTGCCGCAACCGGGGATCAGCACTTTTAAATCACGTCGCTCCAACGGAATTTGATCGAGATAAGCTTTCAATGGCGGCGAAACGGCGCCGAGATCCCACCCGGTGTGGCTGTTTTTCCAGCGTTCTTCCCAAAAAACTTGTGTTTCCATAATCCCGGACTATGACCGGCAATTTAACCAATGACGAAATAACCCAATGACGAAATGACGAAATGACACTCACAATCCCAATAAATGCCCCATCAACTCCTGTTTGGTTTCGAGGTAGCCGCGGTTGTCTTCATGCGGTTCCACGACCAATGGTATCCGGGAAACGACCTGCACCGGCGAGCGCCGCAGGGCTTCGACTTTGTCCGGATTATTGGTAATGAGTTTTACGGTAGAAATGCCGAGGTCTTGTAAAATAAAAACGGCACACTCGTACTGGCGCGCATCCACGTCGAAACCCAGGTGGGTATTGGCCTCGGCGGTGTTCAGGCCGAGGTCTTGCAGGTTATAAGCCTTCAGTTTATTGATCAGCCCGATACCCCGTCCTTCCTGGCGCAGGTAGATCACTACCCCACCCTGTTCGGCAGCCAGCCGGAGCGAGGCGTCCAGTTGTTCACCGCAATCGCAGCGACGGGAGCCAAAAACGTCGCCGGTCATGCACTCGGAGTGTATCCGTACCGCTACCGGGCCGGAAGGATCGAATCCCTCGGCCACCAGGGCAATGTGCGGCATTGGCTCATCGGACTTGTCCGAATAAGCGATCATGGTAAAATTTCCCCAACTGGAGGGGATGCGGGCTTCCGCCTGTCGCTTCATCATGCGGCAAAAATAGTTGATTTTTTACCGAAGGCTCTTTTAAACACCGAAATCGCGGATGTGTTGTCGACCGGGGGACAATTTACCGCACAAACGGCACTTCCACCGTGGTTGGGCCCCATCCGGCGGGCGTCCACATCACGCTATTGACCAGGCGTATGGCTTCCTCGTCGCAGCCGTAGCCGAGCGAACGAAGGATAATAATATTGGCCGGTTTTCCGTCCTGCCCCACCCAAAATTGCAGTTGCACGTAGCCGCTGACGTTATTGTTACGGGCAGCATCGGTCAGGCGGGCGTTGTCGCGCAGGTAACGCCGGAAGTTTTCCCAACCGCCGGCCGGTGTGGCGCCGCCCGGAGGCTCCTCCGACCGCTTACCCGCGGTGTCGCGGGCGCTGGTTTTATCCGACGTCTTGGCGCGTGCCTGGGAGCGGGTTTCGGCGGGCCCTGAAACAGCAGGATCAAATCGGACGGTTTCCGGTTTATTGACTATCACATTTTGGGCTGGCCCGCCTACCGGAAAGCCGGGTGGAAGGGTGCCAATTTGCTGTTGTCCGGCCGCCGGCCCACCCGGCAAATAAACATTGGTATCGGGCGCCCGCGGAGATGGCAGGGAAAAACCGGCAACTTTTTCTTCTTTTAACTCCCCTTCCGATACCGCGACATCTTCTTCCACGCCGGAGGATATTTGCGGCAAAGCGGCCATTTCACCGGCCGGCGCATAATCTGACAGGATTGGCTTGGCAGGATTTAAGCGGGCACGACTGTCGGCGGACTTTGTCGTGGATGCATAATCATTTGTTGCGCTGTCAGGGGTCAAAATTTGCCCTTCCGGCATGACGGGTTCGACTTGTTTGGCCATAGAAGGAGCCTGATCCCGGGAAAAACGTGGAAAAAAATAAACGGCAAACAACAATACTGCAAAAGTGGCGGCAGCAGCCAAAAGAACAAAGGGTATTCTTTTGTATCCCGCTTCGCCACGCAG
>JAKLJF010000450.1 GCA_023151335.1 Thermoanaerobaculia bacterium
GGCGCCGAAACAACCGGCTGCCGCGAAAGAAAACAACAGCCCGGAAAAGCCGGGTAAAAATAGCGGTCTGTCGAAGGCCGACAACCCGGTACCGGTATTGAAACAGGAAGAAGCCGGGCAATTCAAACAATATCAATGGCACACCGTGCGCCGCAACGAGTCGCTCGACGACATCGCCCGCCAGTACGGTACGCCGCCGGACGTATTGCGCAAACTCAACAATTGCGAGAGCATCACCATCGGCATGCGGCTGAAGGTGAAAGAATTGTGATCACAGGGATTGTGTCAAAAGATTTTTGGCACAACCCCTGTCCCTACATGCCCAGCCAGGCCGTACGCATCTTCCAATGGTCTGGAGTCGGGTTTCCGACGATGTCCACGCTCATCTTTTGGGGATCGAATACGATGCCTACCTTCAGCAGGTCTTCAGCCAGCGGCAGGGGTTCCGTTCCTTCCACGTAGCGCCGGAAAAAATCGCGTATTTCCGGGTGCGTCATCGCGGCTATTTCATCGAACAGTCCGGCTTCGGGAAAGGGCCGGTCGGGGCCATATTTTTTGGCCAGGTCGAGCATCAGGTTGGCGGTTCCGTATTTGCCGCCGGAGTATTCGCGCAGGCGTATGTCGAGACACAGGTTTGCCAGTGCGCCTTTCAGGTAAAAATTGTAGTATTGATCCTGCCGTGTCAGCGCGTTGCGACTGAGTTCGGTGAGGGAAATACCGGCATCAAACTGCTGCATTTCCCGGTATTTGTCGGCTATTTTTTGCAGAAAATCGGTGAAGGGCAGCGTTTTCTGAGTAACGCCTGCGTGCAGGGACATGTATTCGGTCATGCCTTCGTACAGCCACAGGTGCTGGGAAAGGGAGGGTTCGATAAAATTGTACTGCGCGATCTTTTCGGAGTGAATGTTCAGCGGAGTGATGATATGCAGGAACTCATGGGCCGAAATATGCCGGATCAATCCCGCGATCGTGCCCATTCCCCTGCCCGCGTACAGGTATAGCGAGGAGTGTTGGTGTTCGAGCGCGTCGGCGAGCATATTGTCGTTGTCAAAGGCCTCAAAATACACCAGGAAAGCATATTTTTTTACCGGCAGCGAGCCGCCGAAGTAGGCAGGCATGGCGGCGAGTTGCGGCTCCAACACCTCTTTCAGGTAGGGGGCGTAGGGGTAGTTTTGCCCGGGCATGGCGTTAAAAACAGCGATCAGTATCTCGGTTTGGCCCAGCCGGAATTGCGCGGTGTCGGGCAGGCCGAACAGCACCGGCGCATCCACGAGCGCCCGGTAGTTGGGAGCGATCATGGTTTCCGTGGTTTCTGTGCGTGCCACGTTTTCAAGGGCGGTGGCGCCGAAAAAACCTTCGGGTTTGCGGAATTGTATTTGATAGGGCCGGCCCGTATGACCCTCGAAGAAGCCGAACAAAGCATTGTGGTTGATCACGAACCCGTCGCCTGCATGAAAAGTGGCCCCTGCCGGGCGGTAAAAGCCCTTGTTATAATCGACCAGGTTGTCCCAGGTGTCATTAACGCGATATTGAATGCGGCGCAGGTTTTTGGCTTTTTCAATCCGCCACACATTCACATTTTCCTGCACGACCGGCAAGGGCCGGTCTTTATGGTCGAACGCCCGCAGATCGGCAACGTATTGCCCGAAATCCATTGCCCCGTAAATACCCGGAACGATTTTCGGAAAACAATACCGCACGGTGTTTTCCGATAGTTTCGGCGGTACGAGGGTAATTTCGAGCTGATCTCCGGACACCCGCGTCAGGTCGGTGAAAAACTGGTACGACTCGCCGGGTGGCGGCAGCGCGCCGTCATCCGTTTGACCAACGGCCTGAAATGCAAGGAGTGACAGGGCAAAAATAACCGCATAATGTTGCATACGCATCTAAGATTGTCCGTGAACAGATTGAGTTGCCGGTTCAGCGTAAAAGAGTGACACTGCCCTTTTTTTGAATGAGGCCGGCGGTGGCATTCAGCCCGCCCTGGTATTCGACCACCCAGGCATATACGTCGGAGGACGCCTCCAGGCCGTTGAAGGTACCATCCCAGCCCTGTGCGGGGTTGGCGGTTTCGAACATCAATTCGCCCCATCGGTTATAAACGCGAAACAGGTATTGGCTCACGGGACAATACAGCACGGGCAGAAAGCGGTCGTTGTCGCCGTCGCCGTTGGGGGTAAAAGCATTCGGGAATTGTTCTTCCGCGGCGCTCAGCCGCAACAGCGCCGTATCCTGCTGAAAAGGGCAATCGTTGGCGAACAGGGTGATCAGCACATCTGCCGCCGCGTCGGGGAAACAAACCCGGTTTGGATTTCCGGGTTGTGGTTTCCCGCCGGGGTACGACCAGGAATAATTCACGCCGGGCGTGGGATCGACGATGCTCAGGTCGATACATTCGCCGGGGCAGATCAGCGAATCGGAGAGCGCGATTTCCACGTGCGCGGGTTCGCACAATTGGCTTTGCTGAAGTGCCAGGGCGGCAGTCGTCCAGTCGCCGGCCAACAGGGGAGCAATTGTGCCGGCGTCCGGCACAAACACCTCGCTGGGGATATTGATATCCGTCACCGTCAGGTTGCCCGATTTTAAACAGCAGGGCGGGGCATCGCCGCTGGCATTGGCGCTTACGACGTAAAAAACGGTTCCGGCGCCGGTTTGCAGGGACGCCGCCGTGATCAGGCTGTTATTGGCGCCATTGCCCAGTTGGGGCGCCCGGGAAAACTGGCCGGCCGGGTCATAGTCTTTTACCCAGAGCAGATCGCCGTTATCGTTCACACGGGCCATACCGGCGCCCAGGTTAGGAGCGGCGCCCAAGCCGGACAGGCTGAATACGGGTCCCTGGGCTGTCGGTATCAGATCCTGCAATTCAAAATCGTCGCCGGAACTGCCGTAAGTACTCGACCAGCGAATGGTTCCCGACAGATCGGTCTGGGTGAGCCATACCTTGAAATAATGATCGAACCCCTTTGCCGACCCGCCGAGCAGCACCTTGCCGTCGGGCATGGGCACAATGGCGCGCAGTTTGTCCGGATCGGTGGTACCGAGCCGCCGGGCCCATACCAGTTCGCCCACGGCGTTAAATTTTAAAAAAACGCCGTCCTGATCCACCACTTCGCCTACCACGTATAAAAACCCCTGGGTGTCCTCCCAGCTGTCGTAAAAGATCATGGGCGCGCCCGGCTGGCTGAGGGTTTTGCGCCAGATTTCCTGCCCGTCGGGGCCGATTTTAACGAGCAGGCCTTTTTGCGGATAACCGCTGCTGCCCTGCAGTAAATAGCCATCGGTGAGCGGGGAGATACCGGCAAACAGGTCGGCAGCGCCACCGAGGCGTTTGCTCCAGGCAATAGCGCCGTCCGCTTCCAGCTGCACCATCCCGGAAACGCCGGCTGCCGCGAAATCCTTACCCAACACGGCCAGTATTTTTCCGTTGGGCGCGGCCAGGAGGTCCGACAGTATTTCCCCGCCCGGTTGCGACCCGGCGGCATCCAAACGAACGGCCCAAAGCAGGTTGCCGGCAGCGGACAGGTTGAGTATGGCTATTCCCTGTTCATTGGTTTGTTCATTGCTGATCCGGCCGCCCAACGCGATGCGGCCATTGGTGAGCTGCGCCACGCCGCCCGTGTGCACCGAATAGCCGGGCAGGGCAAAGGTGTTTTGGAAAAAATTTTGGCTTTGGGGCGTACCCGGGAGCAGGGCAAATACGGTGATCAGGAATAACAGTAGTTTTTGCATGTTTTTTGTCTTGGTAATACCAGCATTATATTTTAAGTGGATGGAATGATGGGGCATAAATGCCCCGGACCGGGGCGGCCTGAAGGCCGCGCTAGCGGTTGTTCCACTCCTTCACCCGCTGTTCGTAGCGCCGCGGATTCACGGGCCAGGCGTCTTTATCAAGGGAGCCTTCCAGTTCTTCATCCAGACCTTTGAGCAATTCGGGGAAAAAGTCGATCCCGGTGAGCTTTTCCACCTGATCGATGGTGCCGGCAAAATCCATCACGGGCCGGTCGCTCACCTCGTTTGGCATCACAAAAGCAATGGCGCGGTGTTGTTCCGGGGCCAGTAACACTTTGTAATACCCCACCGGCACGGTCACTTTGCTGAAACCGATCTGACCCTTTCCCGGGCGCGACAACACGGGGCCGGTGACGACGAACACTTTTTCAAATTTGCGGGCCCAGTCGCGGGTACATTCCTCCAGCTCCCGCCAGATGCCGCCGTTAAAACCTTTGAGCTGGGGGCTCATGTTGCTCATAAAAAACGTTTCGCTCATGGCCAGCGTATCGAATGCCATGTCGGCTGCCGGGCACAGGTGTCCCCGGTCGTAACCGCTGCCGCTGTAATCGCGCGGGGTGGCGCTTTCGGTGCGCACATCAGGATCGGGGCGGAAAGAAGCCGCGCGTTCCACCCAGTTTTTGTTCAGCCGTTCGCGGGTCAGCTCGTAGACCACCCATTCGGGCTGCTCGTGATCCTCGGCGTAAGACAATGTGTAATAGGTATGACGTACGATCTCGCCGGTGGTGGAAGCCGGCAGGATCAGGTCGTTGACGGTAGGTTTGGGTTTAGCCTGCGCTTTTGTGTCGGGGTGTTCGGTGACAGGGCCGGATGACCGGTCGGGGATTTCGGATTTTTTCCCGGAAAATTGATTGAACAGCCAAAAGGCCAGGCCGGCCAGTACAGCAAACAGACCGGTTTTGAAAATAAATCCGCCTGAATCGGAAGAGGATTTGCGCGCCATGTTTAAATGTTTGAAGGCGCAAAGGTAGGGAAAAGTGGGCAGTGGGCACTGATGCGAATACCGGGTTGCCGCGGGGGGC
>JAKLJF010000451.1 GCA_023151335.1 Thermoanaerobaculia bacterium
CCAACCCCTGCTGCACGGGCAACAAGGCCACTTTCACCTTCAACGGCATCAACCTGCCGCCTTCGCTGGGCGGCGCCAACCCGGCAGGCCAGGGTTCTTTCAAGTTTACGATGGACACCAAACCGGGTCTCACTTTGCAGGACGGCGACAAGATTGCCTCCAGCGCGATGATCCGCATGGTGAACAACAATTTTTTCGAGGAAGACGTGGAGCCCACGGGGCCCGCCGTTGTGCGGGTGCGCAAACCGGAACGGCTTTGCTACGGCTGGCTGCTGGGGCTTAAGTTTCACAATTTCCTGCCCAATGCCGATTCGCTGCGCAACACCGGTCTGAACGCGACTTTCCAGATCCCGCTGATCAATTCGGATAAGAATACGCTGCAAAGCAAATTCCTGACGCCCCCGCGCTGGTGGTGGCAGTTCGAGCTGGGCTTCGGCAAAAGCGCCTTCAATCATTCCGGGGATGACAGCCGCATCACGGCGCATTACCTGCACCTGACCCCGGCGCAAATCCGCTATACCCATATTCCGGCCGGGCCGGTCAATTTGGGCCTGTCGGCCGGATACAGCCTCTGCTACGTGTACAAGGCTGCCCGCGACGGCGTCGAGGCGCCGCTGCCATCGGGTTTCGGCAACCGGCTCGAACACGAACTGGCCGCCTCGCTCGACGCTTTCAACATGGTCACCGTGCCCGGCCTTTCGCTGGGCGTGGGGTATAAAATCCGCTTTAATCAGCTTTTTGAAGATAGTTTCAGCTATCATTTCCCGTTTGCTTATCTCCAGTTCAATTTTGCCCATTTTCAAAAAAGGCAGGTACAATTGCTAAACCGCTTGTACCGTTGGTGAGCCATAATGCACTACTACGGAATGGTTAAGGCGATACAAGTTTGTTTAATATGCCTGCTGTTTTTCAGCGCCGGTTGCGATAGCGACAAACCGGCCGGGGCTATTTCCCCGGCTTGCGAAGCCGCGGAAAATCTGTTTGCCGAAGGCAATAAAGCCTATCGGGAAAAAAACTTCGGCGTAGCCGATTCCATCTGGCGGCGGGCGGCACAGGCGGCGCGGGCTTCCGCTTGCCAGCCGGAACTGTGGGCCAAATGCCGCATCGAAATGGCCCGCGCGCTCCGTCGCGGCGACCGCCGGAACGGCGCGGCGCGGGCGATCGATACGCTACAGCATGACCTGAAAGAAGCGTTGGTCAAACACCCGGAGCTCGCCGGCCGCTTTTATTTTCATATCGCTTATGCCTACCGTTCGCAGGACGATTTCTGGAACGCCCTGCATTTTTATGAAAAAGCCCGGCTGGCGCACGAGGCGGGACCTTTGCCCGCAACCAACGGTTCGGGTCGTTTCCTGTACAAACCCCTCGCCAATATCTACACCCGCCTGGGCGAAACCGAAAAGGCTATCAGTATCCTGAAAATTGCCTCGGACTCCTGCCGCGCGCAGCAGGATTCGGTAGGCGCCGCCGAAGTGTACGCCGACCTGGGCCGGGCATACATGGACGTATCGAAACTGGATTCGGCGGAGCGGCAATTCCGCGAGGGCTATGCATACATCCTTCGGCATCCCAATCCCGATCCGGAGGAACAAACGGGCATGCGCGCGCATATCCTGGCCAACTGGGCGCAAACGGTACTGCTGGAAGGCGAAACCGATTCGGCACAAATACTGGCGCGGGCGGCGCTCGGATTGGAAGCCGAAAACCCCGACGCCTGGTTTACGCTGGCGGAAGTAGCAGCTGCCCGTTCGCAGTACGATTCGGCCGACACGCACCTTGCCCGTGTGGAACAATTGTATGCGCAAGACGACCTCCCGCTGAACCGCGAGCAGGCCAAAACGCTGATCCGTAGGGCCAAACTGTTGCTCGAACGTCCGGGCCGGACGGATAGCGAAACGGCCCTGCGTTTTTGCCGGCAGGCACTTCAATGCGTGCTACCCTCGTTCGAGCCGGCCGACGACCTGGAAAACCCGCCGGAGCGCCTGTTTTATCCTGAAAATACCATTCTCGAAGCGCTCGACCTGAAAAGCCGTTTGTTGTGGACGGCCTGCCAAACCCGGCCCGAACGCGGGCAGCTGGAGCAGGCAGCCAACACCGCGGCCCTGGCGCTGGCCATGAACGATACGTTGACTTCGGTTTACGGTTTCGAATCATCCAAACTTTATTCCCTGGAAAACACGCGCGACCTGCACGAACGCTACCTGCAGATTTTGTTTGAACAACACGAACGCTGGGCCGATACCGCCACGCCGGAAAAGATCGCCGCTTTTCTGGAAAAAAGCCGGGCCTTGTTGTTGCGGCAAAAACTGGCGGGCGAATACGCCCTGCAGGCTGCCCCGATACCGCCGGCGTTGCGCCGGCAGGAAGACGAATCGCGGCAGGAACTGATCTACCTGAAAAACCAGCTGGCCGCCGAAGAAGCCTACGACGACCCTGATCCCGGACTGATCGCGCAATTGCGGAGCGGCATTTTCCGGGTGCAGGAAAACCGGCAATTGCTCCTGGATTCCCTGGAAAGGGTCTATCCCGAATACTTCGAAGCGCGGTACGCCCGCCCGGTGGCGTCCCTGTCCGATATCCGCGCCATGCTGCCGGACGGCAGCGCTCTTTTTGTGGAATATTTTTACAACCCTGAAACGGGAGCCTTGTACGGGCTGGGCGTCACCCGCGACGCGGTAAAACTGTTCAAAGGCAATCTTTCGCCGGCTTACCTGGAAGCGTTCCTCTTTTTTGTGCAGGATGAAAGTATGGGCCTGAACCGCGAGGGCGACCCGGCTTTTATGCGGCAATTTGTCGGTGAAGCCCGGATGCTGTACGATACCCTGCTGGCGCCGCTGACAGGCAACAGGCCTCCGGAGGAACTGATCGTTTCGCCCGACGGGCCCCTGGGCAGCCTGCCCTTCGACCTGTTGCTGCCGCGCGATCCGTCGGAAACGGAACAATCCTTCCGCCGCCTGCCATACCTGCTTCGACATACCCGGGTACGGTTTGCCGCCTCGGCTACTGTGCTGCGCGAAGCGGGCGCCCTGGCCGCCAACGCGGACGGCACGGGTTATTTCGGCGCTGCGCCGGGTTATACCTCCGGCGGTTATTTTGCACCGGTGCGGCATGGCAAAGATTGCGTGCTTGGCCTGTCGCAATCGTTCGGCGGCAGCCTCATATTGGGCGGACGCGCCACCCGTGAACGTTTCTGCAGGGAGGCGCCCGGCGCCCAAATTCTGCACTTTTACGGCCATGGCAGCGCCAATGGCAGCCGGCCGGAACTTTCGTACCTTGCTTTTGCGGGCGGCAAAGGCCGCGGCGGCAATGCCGCGGAAAGTCGCACATTGGCCGCAAGGGCCCAGCTTCCGGCGGAAGAAGCGAGTCATGTTTTGTTTGCGCACGAGATCAGTTTGCTGCGGCTGAGCGCGGGTTTGGTGGTGCTCAGCGCCTGCGAAACGGGCGCAGGCCGGGCAGCAGGCAGCGAGGGTATTTTCAGTCTGGCCCGCGCTTTTCAGGATGCCGGTTGCCCCAGCGCCGCCATGACCCTCTGGTCGGTCGACGACGCGGCAACGGCCCGCCTCAGCGAATTGTTTTTACAAAATATACGCGCCGGACAGGCCAAAGACCTGGCTTTGCAACAGGCCAAACTGCGCTTTCTCGACGAACATGAAGATTCGGTGATCCCTTATTATTGGTCGGGTATGGTACTCACCGGCGCCGCTGCGCCTCTATCTTTGCGCGCCGGCAATTGCCGTATCTTGCTGGGCGAAGAAACGGCGCCCTGTTCGGTGTTGTGGTTGCTGGCAGGGTTGCTGGTGCTCGTGCTGGGATTGGTGGCCGCAATTTTCCGGCGGTGAATGGCGGCGAAAATATGATTTATACATCCCGAAAGCCTGGCGCAATTTTGCGCCCGTATCCTGAATAAAAATAAAGAATTGCCATGCGAGCGTTTCTTCTGATCTGTCTGTCTTTTTGCTGTGGTTTTTCCGGTTTTTCACAAGCGGTCGAAGTGCTTCACCGGTCTGACAAACAGTTTACGAAAAAAGGCAAGGATTTCGCCTGCCTTGCCGAGGCTACCGATACGAATCAATTGACCTTTGTCGCCCAACTAAAAGCTGCCGGCGCCAAAAACAAGTCCGGTATCGAAGATCTTTTTCAGGCGCTCCGGAAACAGGCCAACCGCATGGGCGCCAATACCTACCGCCTGGTGGCTTATTCCCCCGGCGAAGAGGCCCTTGTGCTGAACGTATACCTGGCTACTAAGGAACAACTGGCCGAAAATTTCGACAGCCAGGATAAAAACGCCATTTTTATTTTCGGCAGCGAAAGCGTGGGGGCGCCGTTCACTTTTAAATTAAACAACGAAAAAAAGACCCTGCGCCCGGGCACGTATTTCCGCTACGACCTGCGCGAAGAAGAAGCGGTCAAGATCAGCAAAACCGGCCTGGCCAGCGCGGTGCAGTGGTTTAAATGGAAAGAAAACAAACCGGCCGTTTTTCTCACCCTGTCCTCCTTCGGCATCGGCGGCAAAAATGCGCCCGAATCGGGACGCCTGCACTTCGTGGACGCCAACCTGGGGTATTTGCTGGTGCAGGTGTTGAAACCGGCGGAAATGCGCTAACTTTGTACGAAATCATATACCTATGCCTTCCCCATTTCCCGGCATGGATCCTTACCTGGAAGGGCATCTGTGGCCCGACGTGCACAACAGCCTGGCCTACCTGATTTCCGTGCAACTCACGCCCCGCGTAGGCGCCCCCTATACCGTGCAAATGAGCAATTACTCGGTGGAAGATACTTCGCCCGGGGAAGACGTCG
>JAKLJF010000452.1 GCA_023151335.1 Thermoanaerobaculia bacterium
GATTACTTATAATCTGCCTTCCCTTGTCGGCGGCAACGGCGCCTACTACCTCCCGCTCACCAACGCGTATGGCAACGCCGGCTGCGTCGCCCCGCCTGTAACCGGCCCTTCCTTGCAGCCGCCGAACATCGACCCCATCCCCAACGTCACCATCTGCGGCGATTACATCCTGCCGCCCATCACCGGTACCAACCTGACGGGAAATGAAGCCTATTACACCGGCGCGAACGGCACGGGTACGCAGTACAACGCGGGCGATGTCATCAGCACACCCGGCACCTATTACATCTATGATCAGAACGGCCCCGTAGGCTGCGACGACCAGGTACAATTTACCGCCACTATCGGCGCCCCGCCAACGGTCAATCAACCCGCCGACGTGACAGTGTGCTCCGGCCAGTCGGTAACCGTGAACTTTACGGGCACGCCGGCGGGTACGGTGTTCAACTGGACGAACGACAACACCGGCACGGGTCTTGCCGCGGGTGGTACAGGAAATATCAACTTTGTGGCCGCCAATGTTACGGTGCAGGAAATATCCACGGTCACCGTAACGCCGAACAATGGCATCTGCGACGGCGATCCCGTCACGTTCACCATCACCGTCAATCCGCGCCCGCAGGTCGACGATCCGCCCAACCAAACCGTTTGCGGCGGCGACCAGGTGGACGTGGCGTTTACCGGATCGGGAACAAATCCGACCTACAACTGGACCAATACCAATACCGCCATCGGCCTGCCGGCCAGCGGCAGCGGCGACATCAGTTTTACAGCCAACAACCCCGGCAATTCCATTACAGGCACTATCACGGTCACCGCCACGGAAAACGGCTGCCCCGGCACGCCGCAGAGTTTTACCATCACGGTGAACCCCACCCCCTCGGTGAACCAGCCGAACGACGTGATCGGCTGTGCCGGGCAGACGGTAACCGTCGGTTTTACCGGCTCCGCCGGCGCGGTTTTCAACTGGACCAACGACAACACCGCTATCGGACTGGGCGCTTCGGGAACCGGGAACATCAGTTTTCCGGCAGCCCTTGTCGGCAACCCGGAAACCGCCACCATCACGGTAACGCCGGCAAATGCCGCCGGTACCTGCAACGGCGCCCCGGTGACCTTTACCATTACCATCAATCCCGGCCCCACCGTGGACAACCCCGGCAATCAATTGGCCTGCGGCGGCCAGTTCGTGTCGATCCCCCTGACCAGTCCGACCAACC
Source organism: Thermoanaerobaculia bacterium (assembly GCA_023151335.1). GTDB lineage: Bacteria > Bacteroidota > Bacteroidia > Chitinophagales > Saprospiraceae > M3007. Next base: position 1,221 of record JAKLJF010000452.1, read on the forward strand.
CTACCCTGAACTGGACCAACAGCAATACCGCCATCGGTCTGCCGGCCAGCGGATCGGGCGATATTAATTTCAACGCTTCCAACGTGGCAACCCCGCAAACGGGTACGATCACCGTGACGCCCGTGGAAAACGGCTGTACCGGCCCCGTCCAAACCTTTACCATCACGGTGAATCCCTCGCCGTTTATGACCCAGCCGAACGACGCGACCGTGTGCAGCGGCGACGAAATAACGGTGAATTTTACCGGCACCCCCGGCGCTACGTTCAACTGGACGAACGATAACACCGCTATCGGCCTGGACGCCGCCGGTTCCGGAAATATTTCCTTTTTTACGGCTACCGGCCTGATCTTTCCAGAGGTGGCCACGATCACTGTCACGCCGAACAACGGCTTCTGCGACGGCGCATCGCGCACCTTTACCATCACCGTGAATCCCACGCCCGTGATGGACGTGCCGCCGAACCTGACGGTGTGCGGACTTCAGCAGGTCAATGTGGCTTTTACCAGCCCCGGCAACCCCACTTACACCTGGACCAACAGCAATGTCAATATCGGTCTGCCGGCTAGCGGTTCGGGAAACCTGAATTTTACGGCCGCCAATGTCGTCACTAACCAGACGGGCACGATCACAGTGACGCCATCCGAGGCGGGATGCCCCGGGAATCCGGTAACATTTACCATCACCGCGGTGCCGGCGCCCATGGTCAACCAGCCGGGCAACGTGACGATTTGTGCGGGCCAGTCCATCCTGATCAATTTTTCAGGCTCGAACGGCGCTGTTTTCAACTGGACCAATAGCAACACCGCCATTGGCCTGCCTGCCTCGGGCACAGGGAACCTCAGCCTGACCGCCGCGCCGGTGACGACCCAGCAGGTGGGCACGATCACCGTGACGCCCTCGAACGGCAGTTGCAACGGGGCTCCCGTATCTTTTACCATCACCGTCAATCCTGCGCCGGCAGTGAACCCGCCCGCCAATGTTGGCGTGTGCAGCGGCGCCCCCGTGGCCGTCAATTTTGCCGGCACACCCGGCGCAACGTTTAACTGGACCAACAACAACACAGCCATCGGACTGGGCGCCTCGGGCAACGGAAACCTGAACTTCAACGCCGCAACTGTAACCGCCACGGAAACCGCCACTATCATGGTAACGCCCGTGCTGGGCAATTGCAACGGCACACCCGTGGCATTTACCATCACGGTAAGCCCCGGCGTCAGCGTCGGCAACCCCGGCGACCGGACGGTTTGCGGAGGCAATGCGGTGAATATCAGCTTTACCAGTACCGGAAACCCAACGCTTAATTGGACCAACAACAATACCGCCATCGGCCTGCCGGCCAGCGGCAGCGGGAATATCGGTTTTACGGCGGCCAACGTGGCCACGACGCAAACGGCCACCATCACCGTAACGCCTTCGGCGCCGGGGTGCACCGGCACGGCGCAAACCTTTACGATCACCGTCAATCCCGGCGCTTCCCTCCAGGCGCTCAACGATATCGCGACGTGCAGCGGGCAGCCGGTCAACGTGGCTTTTAATGCCTCTGCCGGCGCCACGGTCAACTGGACCAATTCGAACCCGGCCATCGGTTTGGCAGCCAGCGGCAGCGGTAACGTCATGTTTACGGCGGCCAACGTGACTGCGACCGAAACTGCCACCATCACAGCCACGCCGGTGCTCGGCCCCTGCAGCGGTGCGCCGGTCAGTTTTACCATCACGATAAACCCGGGCGTGAGCGTCGACAGCCTGAACGACTTGTCGGTGTGCGCGGGCGATTCGGTGGCGGCGCCGTTCAGCGGCGCCGGAAACCCTGTATACCTTTGGACAAATGACAATCCAGCTATAGGACTCCCGGCAACCGGCTCCGGGGATATAAATTTTGTCGCGGCCAATGTGGCGGCTCCAACTACGGCGACCATCACAGTAATCCCTCAATCGGCTTTTGGCGGTTTTGCCTATATCACCAACTTTGGTTCCGATGACGTTTCGGTCATCAACACGGCGACCAACACGGTGGTGGCGACTATCCCTGTCGGGGATGTTCCGCGCGGCGTAAGTGTCAGTCCGGATGGAACCAGGGTATACGTAGCCAACGAATTTTCGGACAATGTTTCCGTCATTGATGCAACCACGAATACAGTAATAGCGACGATTCCGGTAGGAAATGGGCCATTCGGTATCTGCGTAAGTCCGGACGGCAGCAGGGTATATGTAGGGAATATTTTTTCCGGCGATATTTCCGTAATAGATGCCACGACAAATACTGTGATCGCTACTATTGGAGGGATCAATCAACCATACGGCATAACAATAAGCCCGGATGGAACTAAAGTGTATGTCGTTGGCTTTGGGTTTGGCTTTATAGCGGTCATCGACGCCGCGACCAATACCATTTTGACGACCATTCCGGTATCTACTGCTCCTCAAAGCATAAATATAAGCCCCGATGGAAGTACGATTTATGTAACGCATCCATTTTCCAACCTGATAACAATCATCGATGCCGCGTCCAATTCCGTGTTGACGACTATCATTGTCAGCGATGGGCCAAATGCAATAGCTATAAGCCCCGACGGCAGTCTTGTTTATGTGGTTAATCAGAATTCCAATACCGTTTCTGTCATCGATGCATCGAATAACACCGTGATCGCCACCATTAACGTCGGCACCAGCCCAAGGGGCATCAGTATAAGCCCGGACGGGAATTTTGTTTACGTAGCCAATTTTATTCCCTCCAATGTATCGGTCATCGATGCAAATACCAACACGGTAATCGCAACCGTCCCGGTTGGGCTTGGCCCGCACGCTTTTGGAAACTTCATTTCCGGCATTGCAGGCGCCTGCACCGGCGACCCGCAAAGCTTCACCATCACCGTCAACCCCACGCCCACCCTTTCCACCCCGAACAACGCCACTGCCTGCGGCAACCAGACGCTCAACATCCCCTTTACGGCTTCGCCCGGCGCCACAGTGAACTGGACGAACTCCAACCCCGCCATCGGCCTGCCGGCGAGCGGTTCGGGCAATCTGTCGTTCATGGCCGCCGACGTGGCAACGCCCCAAACCGCCACCATCACCGCCACGCCGGTACTCGGCTCCTGCTCCGGTACGCCGGTGAATTTTACGATCACGATCAATCCGCGGGCAAACGGCAGTATCGCCGGCGACCTGCTGATCTGCGCCGGCGAATCCACCACACTCACGGCATCCGGCGGCGGCACCTACGAATGGGCCGGTGGCGAAACAAGCGCCGCCATTACCGTGTCCCCGCTCGTACCTACAAGCTATACGGTGATTGTCACCAATACCTTCAACTGCGCCTCGGCAGCCACGGTACTCGTGGATGTAGACGAAGCGCCCGCGGCAGCCATTGCCGGGAATACAACCCTGTGCGCGGGAGAAAGCACTACCCTGACGGCTTCGGGTGGCGGAACGTACAACTGGAGCAATGCCGAAGTGACGCCCGCTATTACCATAACGCCCCAAAATACCGCCACCTATACCGTCACCGTGACCAATGCCTTCAGTTGCACGGCCACCAGCAGCGCCACCGTAACGGTGAATCCCGCGGATACAGT
>JAKLJF010000453.1 GCA_023151335.1 Thermoanaerobaculia bacterium
GTTGGGGCAGTTGCTGTACGTGGAATTTTGCCCCAGGTAGGTAACGGTTACCGAGGCATCGCAGTTATCGGTGGCCGTGGCGGATCCGACGTTTGGCGCCGGGTCGGTGCATTGGATGGTTACGTTTTGCGGAACGGTGGTAAACACCGGCTTTTGCGTATCGCGCACGGTAATGCGTTGGGTAGCCGTGCGGGTATTGCCGCAATTGTCCACGGCAAGCCAACGCCGCGTAAGGGTGTAGGCGTCAGGGCAGGTACCGTTGGTGCGGCTCTCGCCATCAAAACTGACCGTCACGTTGGTATCGCAATTGTCGGTAGCCGTGGCTGTGCCCACATTCGGCACGGCGCTGCACTCCACGGTCACATTGGCCGGCACGGAAGTAAACAGCGGCCTTTGCGTATCCTGCACGGTGATACGTTGGGTGGCCGTTTTGGTGTTGCCGCAAGCGTCGGTGGCCGTCCATTGCCGGGTAATCGTATAGGAATCGGTGCACAGGATATTGGATACCGTCTGCCCGTTATACGTCACGGCAACGTTACCGGCGCAATTGTCTGCACCCGAAGGGGTACCCACGTTGGGTATGGCGTTGCATTGTACCGTTACGTTGGCCGGCACGAACAACAGGCTTGGGGGCGTATCGTCGTGCACTGTGATCCGCTGCGAACAACTGTTGCTGTTGCCCACCGCATCCGTGGCGCGATAGTACCGGTCGATCCGGAAGCGGTTGATACAGGCACTGTCGTAGGGCGCAGTATCGTACAAAAATGTTTTCACCGGCGTGCTGCAATTGTCCGAAGCGGTCACACTGCCTGTATTCGGCCCCGGCACGTTGGCTGCACAGGACACAGTGGTATTGGTTGGGCAGGTGATGGCCGGCGGCGTTACGTCCTTGAGCGTTATTTTGAAAGAACAGGACGCCGTATTTCCATGCAGATCGTCGGCGGTAAGTGTCACGGTCAGTTCGGCATTATGACCTGACAGGGGCGCGTTGGCGGCGGGCATTTGGGTGACCAAAATATTGGCCGCCGCGGTACAATTGTCCGCTACCCCGGCCATACCGGTACGGTCGCCGGCCACACCGGCGCAGTTTGCATCCGCTGCCACCGTCTGATCGGCAGGACAGGTAATGGAAGGCGGCGTCACGTCTTTGAGCGTCACCTTGAACGTGCAGGGCGTGGTGTTGCCGTGCAGGTCGTCGGCGGTAAGCGTTACGGTCTCTTCGTCGTTGTGTCCGGACAACAACGTGCCGGCGACAGGCAGCTGGGTGACCTGTATCGAGCCGCTTGCCGTGCAATTGTCCGACACATTGGTAGCCGACGATACCCAATCGCCCGTCAGCCCGGTGCAACCGGCATCTGCGGCCACAGTTTTGTCGGACGGGCAGGTGATCGATGGAGGCGCAACGTCCCGGAGCGTGACCTTGAATGTACAGGGCGTGGTGTTGCCGTTGCCGTCGTCGGCCACGAGCGTGACCGTTCTTTCATCGTTATGCCCGGACAACAGCGTGGAAGCGAGGGGCGCCTGGGTGACGGCAATTTCGCCCGGGGCTTTGCAATTGTCATTTAAGTTGGCCGCAAAAGACACCCAATTACCCAGGGACGCGGAACAACCGGCTCCGCTCGCCACGGTTTGATCGGGCGGACAACTTATCGATGGCGGCGTTATATCCTTCAACGTAACCCTGAATGAACAGGACGTCGAATTGCCGGCGCCGTCGTCGGCCGTCAGCGTTACCGTATTTTCATCATCATGTCCCGATAAAAGGATGGAAGCAAGGGGCGCCTGAGTGACGGTTATATTCCCCGGGGCCGTACAGTCGTCGCTCAGGTTGGCAGCGAACGACACCCAACTGCCCAGCGCCACCGTACAGTCGCCGTCGGCTGCCACCGTTTGGTCTGCCGGGCAGTCAATCGTTGGCGCGTCGTTGCTCTCCAGCGATACGTTTACTGTGCCCGTGCCTGAACACCCCCTGTCATCTGTGACTGTGACAGTATACACACCGGCAACATTTGCCGTGGCCGGGAAACCCGGCGGATTTTCAACCGAAGCCATGTAGCCATTAGGCCCTGTCCAGCTAAAAGAAATATACATACCGGCGCTTCCCGCAGGATTGGCGCTCAGATACACGGTAGTGCCCGTGCAAAGCGGCGTATTGGTTGACGGAGAAACCGTAATCGCGCCCACTTGAACGCTTACCGAACTGGTACCGGCACAACCCTTGCTGTCGGTAACTGTGACGGTGTAAACGCCCGAAGCGGAACCGGTAGCCGCAAACGCCGGCGGGTTCTGCTGGCTGGCCGCATAATTGCCGGGACCTGACCAGGCAAAGCCGGTGTATGGCGTCGTACCACCCGAAGGCGCAGAGCCCAATACAATGTTGCCGCCACCCGCACACGCCGGGCCGGCGCCCGATGCAGTGATCGATGGCGCTATATTGGTCGACACGGCCACCGAAGTGGAAGCGGTGGCCGTACAGCCCGCATTGTCGGTCACCGTCAGGCGGTAGGTACCGGTCTTTAGCTGCGTGGCCGGGAACCCGGCAGGATTTTGCTGCATCGACATGAACCCATCGGGCCCTAACCAGCTAAAGGTCGCGTAAACGCCCGATCCGCCGGTGGAATTGGCCTGCAGGTCGATATTGCTCCCCGTACATACGGGGCTGTTGCTTGTTGCCGTCACCGTGGGTTTCATATTTACCGCCACCGTAGTGGTAGCCGTGCCCGTACAGCCTTTACTGTCGGTCACTTTTACCTGGTAAATGCCCGCCGAGGCAGGCGTGACGTTAAACGCCGCGGGGTCTTCCACCGAGGCCACGTAATTGTCCGGACCCGTCCAGTTGAACAGCATGTATGGCGCCGTGCCGCCCGAGGGTGTGGAAGCCAGCGTCAGGCTGCCGCCCTGGCATACAGAACCTGTGCCCAGGGCCACGATCGCCGGCACAGGGTGCACGGTCACCGATACGCTGCCCGTGGCCGTGCAGGCTGCCTGGTCGGTTACCGTAACCGTGTACACGCCGGCTGCCGCCGGAACGGCGGGAAACGGCGCGGGGTCTTCTGCCTGTGCGTTAAAATTGTCCGGCCCGCTCCAGCTGAACTGGGCGTAAGGCGTCGAACCGCCCGTAGGCGCGGAGGCCAGCCGGATGTTACCGCCGGCACAGACCGGCGACAACAGCGCGGCCGTGATCGCGGGCAATCCCTTGACTGCCACGGTAGCCGTTGCGCTGGCCGTACAGCCGCCACCGTCGGTCACCGACACCGTGTATATACCGCCCGCCGCCGCCAGGGCCGGAATGCCCGCCGGGTCTTCCGCCGCGGATGCAAAGCTATTTGGCCCCGACCAGGTAAAAACGTAACTGTTTCCGGAACCGCCCGATGGCGTGGAATTCAATAAAACAGTGCCGCCCGTACACACCGGGCTGTTGCTGGAAACGTCAATTGCCGGCAAGGGTTTCACCTGCACTGCCGTCGTGCCCGTGGCTGTACAACCGGCGTTGTCCGTCACAGTCACCGTGTACACGCCGGCAGCCGCCGCGATGGCGGTAAAGCCCGGAGGCATTTGCAACATGGAACCGAAACCGTTAGGGCCGCTCCATTTGTAGGAGGAATAAACCCCGGAACCACCCGAAGGCGCGGCGCCCAGCGACAAGGTGAAGCCCGCGCAGAGCGGGCCGTTATTCGTCGCTGCCACTGCAGGCGCCGAATTACCCGATACCGCAATGCTTGTCGTCGCCGTGGCCGTACAACCACCCTCGTCGGTCACCGTCACGGTGTACACCCCCGCGGCGGCAGGTGTGGCCGCAAACGGCGCGGGATCTTCCACCGGGGCGTTAAAGCCGTTCGGGCCGGCCCAGGAAAATGCCGTGTATACCCCACTGCCACCCGAAACAGTCGAGTTCAGGCTGATATTCGAGCCGGCACAGACGGGGGCGCTGCTACCCGCGGCTGCAATAGTGGGTCGCGAGCTGACCGTGACCGTGGCACTGGCTGTACAGCCGCCGTCGCTGGTGACCGTCACCGTGTAAATACCGGCCGTATTTACCGTTATGGAGGTATTTGTACTGCCGGTGCTCCACAGGTAGGCGCTGCCGCCCGAAGCCTGCAATACCGCGCTGCCCGTCATGCACACGTTCGGGGCCCCGCCGTTGAGGAGAGCCTGGAACGGTTCCGTCAGCTGGTCGGTCACCGTAACGGCCAGCGCCAGTTCGTCGAAGAGGCTCAGCGTATTGGTCACCCGGATCAGCACTTCATAAACGTTGTCCGTGTTATCGTCAGCTGGGTTTTCAAAATCGGGACTGAAATTGAACCACGACAATTGACCGCTCGTGGCATCAATGGCAAATTTCCCGGCGTCGGCGCCGCCCGCTATGGAATAACTCAGCCCCGCCCCTTCCGAATCGGCGGGATCGGTGGCCTGCGCGTCGTACAGCGCCGAACAGGCGTTTTCCCTGAAACTGACCGCCGGCGGCGAGCCGAGATGCGGCCGGTTGTCGTTTGTCACACTGAACACGGCCGATGCCGTATCGCGCCGCGTGTTAGGAAACTGACAGTCTTTTACAATAAAATCTACCGGAAAATTGCCCAGCCAGGTTGGGTCGCTTACAGTGATCTGCACCGTGCCGCCGGCATCCAGCGTGGGTACCAGCGGCGCAAATTCTATCGGGTACGGTCCGGCGGCGTTGCCTGCCGCTGTGCCCGGTTTAAATTGCAACGCGGTTGTTTTTTCATACAAATACTGGTTTTCGGCGTGGTAAAACCGGAAGGTAATAGGCCCCGCGGCCAGGTTTTGCAA
>JAKLJF010000454.1 GCA_023151335.1 Thermoanaerobaculia bacterium
TTTGCTTTCCGATTCGTCGAGGTGGACGCGTCCGGCCTGCCGCGCGCCGTCGATGATCGCCTGCGCTTCCCGGCGGCTGATGTCCGGGAATTCGATGGGCAGATCGGGCGGCGTTTCGTGCAGCAGTTCGAGGTTTTCGCGGTAGCGCACCATGTGCATAAAGGTGACCACCGCCCGCTCGGGGAAGGGGTACCAGGGCACTTTGCCTTCTTCGAGGATGGCGCGTCCTGTTTTTACGGTTTGCAGGCCCATCCAGCTGGCGTACACCGGTTTGGCATACACGGCCTTCGATTCGGACACCACGTATCGGGCCACGGCATCGGCGTCGGTGGCGTTTTGCGCGGTGAGGATGACCAAAACGGCGTCTACATTGGGGTCGTAGAGGCAGGCATGCACGGCGGCGCGGAACTGGTCGGCCGTGCCGTCGCTGAGGATATCGACAGGATTGCCCTTGCTCCAGGCGGCGGGCAGTATTTTATCGAGGTTGGCCAGGGTTTCCGGGCTAAGCGTAGCCAGTGTGCCGCCGCGCAATTCCAGGGCGTCGGTGGCCAGAATGGCGGGGCCGCCGGCGTTGGTCACGATAGCCAGGCGGTTGCCGGGCGGCAGGGGTTGGGTGGCCAGCGCCTGTGTGGCGTCGAACAGTTGCTGGATGGTTTGCACCCGGATAACGCCCGCGCGGCGCAGGGCGGCGTCGTACACGGCGTCGTTGCCGGCCATGGCGCCGGTGTGCGACAGGGCCGCGCGGGCGCCCTGCTGGCTGGCGCCGGCCTTGAGCACGACGATGGGTTTGGAGCGGGCAAACGCGCGGGCAGCGCTCATAAAGGCCCGGGCATTGCCCAGGCTTTCCATGTAGATCAGGATACAGGCCGTGCGGCTGTCGGTGCCGAAATAATCGATCAGGTGCTCGAAGCCGATGTCGGCCATACTGCCTACCGATACGAAATGGCTGAAGCCCACTTTTTTGTCGGCGGCCCAGTCGAGTACGGCCGAGCCAAGCGCGCCGCTTTGGGAAATAAACGCCACGCGGCCCGCCGGCGGCATGGTGGGGGCAAAAGTGGCGTTCAGCCCGATGGCCGGCGTCACCAGGCCCAGGCAGTTGGGGCCAAGCAGGCGCACGCCTTTGGCAGCGGCTTCCAGTTTTAATTCGCGAAACAAGGCTTCGCCTTCCGGCCCCGCTTCGTTAAAACCCGCCGACAAAACAACGGCGCATTCGGCTTTGGCCTGTTTGCAGTCTTTCATCAGGGCGGGGATCAGCGCCGCCGGGATGGCAAAGATCACCAGGTCGGGCGATTCGGGCAGATCCTTCAGGCGGGCGTAACATTTCTTTCCCTGCACCGTGCCGTATTTGGGATTCACGGGGTATACACTGCCGCCGAACCCGCCGGCCAGCAGGTTGCGCACCACGGCATAGCCCACTTTTTCGGATTTTTCCGTGGCGCCGACGACGGCGATGGATTTGGGGTAGAAGAATTTATCGAGAATTTTTTTCATGGGTTAATTGCTCGAAGACGCAAACCGCCAGTTTGGCAAATGCCGGTAATTTACGGTTGATAGAAGCTTTGACGGAAGCGCCGCCGCCTGCATTCATGAATTTAGCCATATCCTCATAAGACCAACCCAAAGATTGCCGCATCTTTTTAAAGCGCCGTTGCCATTCTTTTTCAGAACGCGCGGCCATTTTCCCCGCAATAAAATTAAAAACAGTTTCAGGATAGTCTTCCTTTTGTGTAAGGCTAATGAATCGCATCAGGATGTCCGCTTCTGTGACGAAAGGATTTTCGTTTTTGGCTTCCGACCGTACCTTTTCAGAAACAAACTGATAACCGCTATTGAAAAATGCTGCCTTACGTTCCTCCGGCAGCCGGGAATACCATTCGGCGTAAGCAAAATCCGCCTTTTCGGAGGCTTCATGATTTTCTTTAGAAAAGTCCATACGTTGGAAGATTGAGCCTGGAAATCCAAATATTTAAATACTCATGATCGATACTTGGCTCCTTAAGCAGGAATTTAATGTCATCTAATTGTTTAGCGCTTTTTGAAAGCTCGTACCATCTTAATTTTGAAATAATCAAATCCTCGGGCGCCGAAATATAACATTCAATGTCCATAAATTTAACTTTTCGCCTGCGTTCAAATGCCCGCCAGTTGTAATCGTTATCCTGGTACAGGATCATATCGTATTTCACGCCCGTATCAAAATCTGTAAAATTGAACAGGATTCCCTGATCGGCGCTTTCTTTAAATTGTCTCAAAAAAGGGAGCCAGTCAGGGAAGTGTTTTATTATCTTTTCAACATGAGTTGGATAAATTTGTAAGACGCAGTCAATATCGGCTGTAAAACGGAAGCGGTTGTAGTAGCTCATGGCAAAACCGCCCACGATCATGTAAGCAATTTTTTCTTCTTCAAAAACAGCGACTATTTTTTGTAAACCTTTTTTGAAATCCACGGAACAAAGATAACATTTGTTATCAAAAAAACGTACGTTTGATCTAAAATTTCCAAAATCGAGCCAGCAACCCGGCCGCCTGGTGCAGATACAATTCATACGTCTCCCACACCCTGAGGCCCGAAGTCGTCCCCGTTTCCGGGTACGGCATGGCTTCGCCGTTCACGCCGGCGAGGAAGTTATACACGCAGCCGGGCAGGTCTTCGGTGTTGTAGCCGCCTTCGAGCGCGCCGAAAAGTTTGCCCGGAAAGGTTTCCCGCAGGGTTTTGCCGATCCAGTGGTAGAAATTTCCGGTGGCCCGCAGTTGCAGCATAGGGTCGAACTGGTGCGCGTCGAAGCCGGCGGACACGGCCACCACGTCGGGCTGGAACTGCGTGGCTACCGGCATCATGTATTCGATGGCATGGCGCAGGATATCGTCGGCGCTGCCGGCAGGCAGGGGGCAGTTGACCGTGAACCCCTTTCCCTTGCCTTCGCCGATCTCCACGGCCGAGCCGTTGCCGGGGTAGGCCGGGTATTGGTGCAGCGACCAGTACAATACCTGGTCGGTTTTGTAAAAAATATCCATGGTGCCGTCGCCGAGGTGACCGTCGAAATCGAGAATGAGTACCCGTTTGCCTTCATTCACGGCTTTTTGGGCGGCCACGGCCACGTTGTTGAACAGGCAAAAGCCGTGCGCCTCGTCGCGGTAAGCATGATGGCCGGGCGGGCGCACGAGGGCGAAGTCGCCGCGTTCCATGGCCAGGATGGTGGCGCCCACCGCCGCCGCGGCAGCCTGAAAACTGCCCGGAGATGCCTGGGTATCGCCGTCGAGCGGTTCCGAGCGTTCGCAGTGCCGGCGGATGGTGTCGATATAGGATTTTGGATGAACGAGTTCGAGATATACCTCGCCGCCGGGAATCATTGGCTCAGGCGTCAGGTTGCCGAACGCTTCCAGCCGGAGCCGGTTTTCCGGATGGTTGGGGCCGGTGTCGTGATCGAGGACGGCGGGGTGGTAGAGGATGTTCATGATCCTGCAAAGGTAGTGCAGGATGAGTATTCTCAAATCTTCTCTAAGGTGCTGCCTTTTTTCTGCCGTTTATTGATTTTGTTCACCTTTTTCTTTTATCCTTTTGTTCTCGCAACGGTCGCACAGGTCGGTAATGTTCCTCAATTCCCTTGCCTGGGCCACCGTGCCTTCAAATATTTCCGCGGTCCTGTCTGTGTTGATATAAGAACAATCCTGATACAAGTGGTAACTTTTACCCGATTTGGTCCAGTACACGTGATTCACTCCATTCATCAGCGTCTCCACTTCTTTTGTCTGTTCGGCGTATTGTTCCTGCGACGGCGGATTGAAATCAATGCCGAGTATGCTGGCAATCACCAACGCTATCACGCCGACTGAGCCGGCAAGGGCCTTTTGTTTGCCTGTAAGATTTTTGTTGGTAAAAATCAGGATAACAAGCGGCAGGAAAGCAATAATAGCGATGATCAGGCCCAGTTGATTCTGGACAAAAAACCTGACCTTGTCCCTTTCCGAGGCAGGATCCAGCCTGTTCGATTTTTGCCAGAGCACGGAGCCGGTGACGGCAAAGATCAGATCCGCCACGATCAGGCCGATGAGCCAGGCCGTGCTGACCGGCGGTTTCTGAAGCAGCATGATGGCCCAGATTTCAAAGCCGATTGCCACGAGAAAGGCAACAATGGCAATGAGGCGAAAAGTTCCGGCCTTTGACTTGCTTTCAGGAGTTGGAACAAAGGTTCCCTCCGCGGATGAAGCGGACGTTTCTCCGCCTTCTACACGGGTTATTTTTTTTGATGATTTTCCGTCTTCCATGTTGTTAAGATGTTTAGCGTTTAAAAGTGCATAAAAGTATACAAATTTCAATAAACCAATCTGTTTATTGTTATACCTCGTGCCACCAAGGTTTCAGCATGCAAGGGCATAACGTTTACGAAACTTTTAAAAGTTTCGTAAACGTATCCCATCTTCATCTCACAACGAATTACTCAGCTTGCTTCTATAATACAACAACTCGACAAAAGAGATGATCCCGGAAAAGATAAAATCATTTTCCGCGAGCGCCCTGGCGTAAAAGTCGCCGCCGGTATCGTTTGTATTAATTTCTTTATAGCCGACGGCTAAAACCCGGTGGCCACGCCGCCCCTCCCAGCCCGTCCAGTCCCTAATTTCATCTTTGACTTTTTGGTCCAGTTCAGCGCAGGACGACTCAATCGCTTCCGGTGCGCCCCTGATGATCAATAAAACGTAAGCCTACGACGAAGGTCATCTCCCACTACTCTTCCGATCTAATTTTTTTTACCTCTTCGGCGTCAGCCGGTTTT
>JAKLJF010000455.1 GCA_023151335.1 Thermoanaerobaculia bacterium
AAGGAAAGGCAACTACCGAACTTTTCTCGGTAGTTCATCATACAACCGAAAGGGATAACCTTCCGTTTTGTTACAAAAAAGTCGAAATTTTGCCCCCGATTTGTTACAAAAAAGCATGTTTTTAGTAGCCCGCACCAAATGGCAATCCGATTATACGCTGGCCAGTTGAAAAAGGAAACCTTTTAATTCAGCAATCTTTGGTTTAGCCATCAGGCATTAGGGGCTACTGAACAAGCCATTCAGGAAAATCCGGAATATTTTTACGGACGGCTGATGCTGGCCAATTCCCTGATCCTGATACCGTACCGGCGCACTGAGATTCCCGGGCTCGTGAACGATTGGAATATCGTTGAATATGCTGACCGCAATACATTTGCTTACCACGAAGTCATGAATTACTACATCCTTGCGGCAGAGTACCACTTCCAAAAAGGCGATAAAAAACAGGCGCAGGGGTTTTTATATTTTTTAGAGTTGATGGGCTTTGGAGACGAACCGGCATTTGTTCAGGTGAAGGACCGGATACGGTAATGCCTTCTGGCTCTAAACCCCCAACTATAAAAATACTTTTCCCTTCGGTACTGCCGCTACGGTTTGCCTATCCCCGTCCCAGCCCTGCCAGCAGCCCGCCCAGCAGCCGCACCGCGTTTTCCACCACCGCTGCGCTTTCTACCGGGATTTTCAGGTAGGTCTGTCCGGTTTCTGCGTCGGTGGCCACGATGGACTGCACCAGTTCCTGCGTTTTTTCGGGGCTGCTCAGCGTTTGCGCCAGTCCGGAGAAGAACGACACGCCGGTTTGCACCAGTTCCTGCGGCGTAGCCGGGGCGGCAGCGGCGGGCCTGGCGCCGGCTGTGGAGGCGCTTCGCTCCCGTGCTTCGTCCGGGCCGGCCGGCTGTGTTTCGCGGGTGGCAGCCGTTTGGGGCGATGCGGTGGTGGGCGCTTCGGCCGGGGTGTCGTCGTCGCCCGGGAAGGTGTCTGCGCGGGGATGAAGGGTATCGGGTTCCGGCGCCGAGGAGCTGGGCGGCAGTTCGAAGTCTTCGCTCCCGGCGTCGTCCGGGGCGGCGTCGGTCAAATCCGCCGGCGGCGCCTGCCAGCCTTCGCCGGTCAGCGTTTCGACGTTTTCCATGAACTTCTTGAACTTCGATTCGGACATAAAGATCGTGTCGTCGCCGTCGGGGTCGAGCACGCCCTGGGCCATCGAACTTTTAAACTCCAGTACGCCGAGCATGCGTTGCTCTATGCTTTCGGCGGAAACCATGTTGACGACGGTCACGTTCTCCGTCTGGCCCATGCGGTGGATGCGGCCCACGCGTTGTTCCAGCACGGCGGGATTCCAGGGAATGTCGAGGTTGACGAGCAGGGAGGCTGATTGCAGGTTGAGGCCCACGCCACCGGCATCGGTGGACAGGAACACGCGGCACGCCGGGTCTTCGCGGAAGCGGGTGAGCAGGCCGGCGCGGTCGGCGCTGGGTATGCCGCCGTGCAGGTAGGCATAGCCGGTGTCGAGCGCGTCGAGTTCCTGCGCCACGAGTCGCGTCATGCGCTCCCACTGGCTGAACACCACCACTTTTTGTTCCGGGTCGGCCAGGGCTTCCTCCAGGATATACATCAGTTCGGCGATTTTGGTGTCGAAGCGCGTTTGCTGATCGAGGATGAAGGTGCTGTCGGCCACCATGCGCATCTGCGAGAGGCAGAGGATGAGGATTCGGCGGTCGGTTTCGTTCAGGAAGTGAAAGCGCCGCCACTTGGCCACGAGTCGCGCCACGTGATCGGCCAGATCGCGGTGAATGTCTTTTTGTTCGCGGGTCATGGGCACGAACAGCGCCTTGTCGAGGCGCTTGGGCAGGTCGCGGAGCACTTCTTTCTTGAGTCGCCGGATCAGGCAATCGGAGAGGATTTCCCCGATTTCTTTGAGGTTTTTATAGCCCCTAACCTGGCCGTTGTCGCCCAGTATCTGGTAGCGGTCGAGGAAGCGGTACAGCGGCGGTAGTTTGTACTGGTCCACAAACTGGGTGACAGCGTACAGGTCTTCGAGTTTGTTTTCCAGCGGGGTGCCGGTGAGCACGAAACAGTACGGCGTACGCACTTTTTTGAGCTGGATGGACACCTTGGTACGGAAGTTTTTGATGCGCTGGGCTTCGTCGATGATCAACAGATCGGCGCCTAATATCTGGAGGTAATCGGCATCGGAGGCCACCGTATTGTAGCTGACGATATTGTAGAAGGCCTCCGTTTTTTCGTACTGTTTCAGGCGTTTGTTTTGCAGGCCTTCCACTACGTGCACAGTGGCGTCGCTGAACTTTTCTATTTCCATTTCATCGGCCAGCAGGCAGCGGCCCGCGTTGGCGGCAAACCAAACGCCCCGTTTCTGGTAAGGGAAGAGTTTGACTTTCAGGAGTTGATCGAAATAGGGGCTGCCGGGGCCCTGTGGCAGCGTATTTTCCAAATGCGCTTGCCGGCGCCGGCGCTCGCGCTGTTCTGCTATCACGTCGAATGCGTCGTCATTGCACTTGAATTCCGGCTGAATGCGCCGCGCTTCTTTCAGCACGGTCTCAAAGCGTTGGAACCCGCTTTCGGACAGGTACCCATTGGGGTCAAACCATTTGAGGGCCCATTTTAATAATTCCGCCTCTTGTTGGACGCCGACGTATAAGCGGATACGCGGCCCCTGCCGGTAGTCCACGTAAATCAAGGAATAAGGCGGGCGGGCGCCGGCGGCCAGCGCCTTTTTGGCGCCGTATTTTTTGCGAACCTGGTGTAATGTGGCGCTGATGTGTTTGCATAACCCCAGGCGGTTGGTTTTAAAATCCTGGCAAGTGCAGGCGTTGCCTATCCGGGTCATTGTGTTTTCGGGCGGCAAGCCTTTTTTGGGCAGACCGGAACGGAGCGCCACGGCGTAGCTGTTGCGGGTGGAAGGGTTCCAGACAATGAACTCCGAAAAAACCGGCTCGGGTCCGGTATTGGTGACGTGAAAATCGTTTTCCTCGCCGAATTGTTTGCGCAGACCCAGTTGCCACAGGTCGAGTTGCATGTCTTCCGGGCGGCGGTGGTAAGAAACGCGGACGGGTTTGGTGGTTTTCGCTTTTTTCGCGCCTTTTTTGGCGCGTTTGGCAGATTTGGCCATATCATAACGGTTGGTGGAAACAGGCGCTAAGGTAGCCAGTGCCGCCGAACCAGAGTTCGGCGAAAACACAAAATCGATAAAAGTGAGCGGCATTTTTTGAAACACCCTTGAATTTGACCCTTTCCGCAATTTCCCCTTATCTTTACAAGCAAAGTAATTGGAAATGACGACTTCATCCGGCGAAGTGCCCACCAAACTCAATCCTGTGCAGATGCACCTGCTCGAATTGTTCTCCCGAACAATGACAGAACGTGAATTGCTGGAAATCAAAGAGCTACTGGCACATTACTACGCCCGTAAGGCGGATGAAGTGATGGATGAAATTTGGGAAAAACGCGGCTATACACAGGCTTCCTTTAAAAAAGCGACTCAAAATCTGCATCTCCGCCGTAAAAAGCGTCCCGCCAATCCGTGACCATTGTTCTCGACACAAATTGCCTCGTCTAAATCCTGCCCCGCCAAGCGGAGCACCGCTGGATGTACGATGCCATCTTACAGGGAGACATCAATCTGGCTGTGACGACTGACATTCTCGACGAGTATGTGGAGGTATTGGATGAATTCTTTGGCAGCAACGAACTCGGAGAGCTCATTGCCAAAACGATACTCGAACTTCCCGGCACACAGAAAACTACCGTTCACATCCGATGGAAATTGATTGCCGACGACCCCGATGATGACAAGTTTGTGGATTGCGCCGTCGCTTCTAATGCAGACCTTATTGTGACCGACGACGGCATTTCAGGGTTTTGAAAAAGATCGGATTCCCAAAAATCGTTGCCATGCGACTGGCCGATTTTCAAAAGTTCTGGCAGAAGCCCTGATGCAAAAAATGCCACCCGCCTGACCGAACTCCTCTATTTGGGAGAGGTGGCTTGGCGGGGAGGTGGGCTTTATGACTGGACTGAGATGACTTAGAGCGTTTTGGCTGACACAGAAACAAATGGCCGAGTTATTTGATCGGAATCGTGTTGCCATTACCCAACACATTGGCAATATCTTCAAAGAGGGAGAGTTCAGTATGTAAGGATTTCTTACATACTGCCATAGTGGGAATCAACCACAGATTTTTTCACTTATAGGGCGTGAACAAGGAAAGGTAACTACCGAACTTTTCTCGGTAGTTCAACCGGAAGCCGATGTCTGAAAAAGAAAATTGAGTGGGTTCCATTTTGGAACAATCTGTTACTGTTTCCAATGTGCATTTTTTGCACTTTGCAGCCTAACAACAAAATGTGTAACAATAACATACACAACACCCGCTAAAACATGGAAACCTATCTCGCCCAACTGCTCTCCGACCTTCACGCCGCTACGCTCGCCCGCTGGCGCCGTTGTCCGCCGCATTTTTACCAGGCCGGTTTGCGTGATGCCATGCACCAGCCACCGGAAGGATATGCAGAGCAGCGGGCGCCCATGGAAATGCCCGGCAATTTCGAAGCCTCCATCGGCAACTCTCCAAATTAAAATTTACACCTGACTAAATTAAACAATTTGGCGATATGAAACCACAATCACGTGTAATAACAGCTGGAAAACGTACCTATTATTTTGATCTGAAGGAAACTGTAGAGCATGAAAAATATCTCACTATCACGGAGGTGAGCCCAAGCAAGGGAGGCGCCATTGAACGACACAGGATT
>JAKLJF010000456.1:0-2857 GCA_023151335.1 Thermoanaerobaculia bacterium
TGGATATCGTCCTCCACCGGACAGATGAGGGCACCGTGTTATATTTGTTTTTATCGTCCAAAGCCCTGCCCGGCTTTTTGATGCGGGTGGTGGCAATGATGAGGGATTCGTGTTGTTGAAAAAAATGCCAGGTGCCCAAAAACGTCGCGCGACGTTTTTGGGCACCTGGCATTTTTATACCCCGTTGGAATAGGTATATTTATCTTCCTCACAGGTGCCGTTTCCACCACTCGCTGATCTGCCAGCCTTTCAGGTACATCACCGGCAGGATGATCAGGGTAATGAAAGTAGCGAAGCCCAGGCCGAAAACGATGGTCCAGGACAGCGGGCCCCAGAAAGCCACGGAGTCGCCGCCGAAGAAGATTTTCGGATCGCCGTGGGCGAACAGGCTTTCGAAGTCGATGTTGAAACCCACGGCCAGCGGCACCAGGCCCAGGATCGTCGCCGAGGCGGTGAGCAGTACGGGCGTCATCCGGATACGGCCGGCCTCGATGATGGCTTCGCGGGTGTCCATGCCGCCCGTGCGCAGCACGTCGGTAAATTCTACGAGCAGGATGCCGTTTCGCACCACGATACCCGCGAGGGCCACAATGCCCACGCCCATCATGATCACGGAGAAGTCCATGTTGAAGATAGCCATACCGAGCAGTACCCCGATGATGGAGAAGATCACCTCGGTGAGAATGATGAGCGTTTTGCCGAAGGAGTTGAACTGTGTGACGAGGATCAGCAGGATGATAAACAGCGAGATGATGAGCGAATTGCCCAGAAAATTCATGGCGTCCTGCATTTCCGCGTCTTCACCGGCAAAACTCACGGTGACGCCTTCGAACTCTGGCAGCGTGAGCAGGGCGGATTTCACGGAATTGATCACCTGTGTTTGTTTGGGCTGATACTCCGCCGTGATATTCGACGACAGGGTGACCATACGTTCCTGGTCTTTACGGCGGATACCGCCGAAGGTATTGGTATATTTCACCTCGGCCAGTGCCGCCATGGGCACCGAACGCAGCACGCCGCCCATGTTCATGTCGCGGAAGGTGATGCTGAGGTTTTCCACGGCGTTGATGTTTTCGCGCTGATCTTTTTGCAGGCGGATGTTGATCGGAATCTCGTCTTCGCCGTCGCGGTATTTGCTGGCTTCCTTGCCCAGGATGGCCGTGCGGAATTCGCTGCCGATCTGGGCGGTGCTGATGCCTTCCCGGCTGGCGCGTTCGCGGTCGATCTGGATGCTGATCTCCGGTTTGGACAGGATCAGGTCGCTGCGCAGCTCTTCCACGCCGGGGATGGCCAGGGAGTCGAGGTAGTGTTTTACAAAAACGGCGGCGGCGCTCAGTTTGTCAAAATCGTCGCCGCGGATTTCCACCGAGATAGGCTTCGGCGTGGGCGGGCCGCCCTGCTCCTGGTCGACGGTGATCTCGGCGCCGGGTATGATGCCTGCCGTGGCCTCGCGGATCTTGTCCATATACGCTTTGGTGCTTACGCCGCCGCGCTTGCCGAATTCCACGAAAGCCACGCCCACTTTGCCTTTATTGGAGGTGGCCGAGCGGTCGAACTGGTCTTCCGAGGCGTTCAGGGCCACGTTGGCGATGACCGATTCCACGATGGGGTTGTTTTCGCCGAGCGTTTCCACTACTTTACGTTCGACAATGCGGGTCAGCGAGTCGGTGACGTTCACATCGGTGCCCACGGGCATGTTCAGGTAAACGTAAATGAAGTTCGGGTCGGCTTTGGGGAACAGCACGATATTGGCCTGGCGGCCCGCCGTCACCATCAGGGAGCCGACGAGCAGTACAACCATACCGGTCAGCATCGTCCAGGGGCGGTCGAGGGTAAAACCGAGGAATCGGGCATACAGGTTCTGGATGGCCGGCCAGCCTTTGGTTTGGAAACGGTCCACCACGCGGCCGAGCACAAAGCGGTAAAACACGATCAGGAGGGCCACCGTGACCAGCAGGTTGCCCATGAACAGGTTACCGTTGGCATAAAAATAAATCAGGGCCAGCCCATACAGGATATAACCGGCAATGGTGCGGCGCTTTACTTTGCGTTTCTCTTCCTCGGTAACATCCCTGCCTTCGCGTTTCATAAACCATACCGCGAACACGGGATTGATAATGTAAGCCACCAGCAAGGACGCCGTGAGGGTAATAATGATGGTGACGGGAAGGAAGTGCATAAATTTACCGAAAATCCCGCCCCAGAATACCAGTGGGAAAAACGGCGCCAGCGTAGTGGCCGTACCCGACAACACCGGCAGGAACACCTCGGTGGCCGCTTTTTTGGCCGCCGTGACGATGTCCGTATGTTCATCGTGATACACCCGGTGGGTATTTTCGATGACCACGATGGCGTCGTCCACCACGATCCCAAGCCCCAGCAAAAAGGCAAACAGCACGATCATGTTCAGCGTAAACCCGAAAGCCGGCAACACCATAAAGGCAATACACATCGACAAGGGCACCGACAAGGCCACGAAAATAGCGTTGGTGGCGCCCATGAAAAACATCAGGATGAGGGTTACCAGTATAAAACCGATAATGATGGTATTGATGAGGTCGTGCAATGTGACGCGGGTGGAGCGGCTCTGATCGCCGGTGATGACCACTTCGAGATTGGCCGGGAAGTCTGACCGTTTCATTTCATCCACGATCTCCTTGATCTTGTCGGAAGCGTTGATCAGGTTCTCGCCGCTGCGTTTGATGACGTTGAGCGCAATCACGTTTTTGCTGTTCAAGCGGCTGAAACTTTCCTGTTCGGCATAGCCCATTTTCACCTCGGCCACTTCCTTCAGGAACATTTGTGCGCCGGACTGTGAGGAAACGATGATGTTTTTGATCTGTTCGACGTCTTTAAA
>JAKLJF010000456.1:2867-4760 GCA_023151335.1 Thermoanaerobaculia bacterium
GCCGCCGATATCGACGTTGCCGGCCGAGATGGTCAGGTTTTCTCCGGCCACGGCGTTTTCGATGTCGCGGAAACTGAGGCTTGCAGCGGCCATTTTGTATTTGTCCACGTTAATCTGCACTTCCTTGTCGAGGGCGCCCACCAGGTCCACCCGCGTGATCTCGCGCAATTCCTCGATGCGGTCCTTGAGTTTTTCAGCGTAGTCCTTGAGTTTGTCCAGACTGAAATCGCCCGAGATATTGACGCTCATGATGGGGATTTCGGAAATGTCGAACTCCGATACGGTGGGGTCGTCGAGCAGGTCGGAGGGCAGGTCGCGTTTGGCTTTATCCACGGCATCCTTCACCTTTTGCTTGCAGATCACCACGTCGAGGCTGGTGTTGAACTCGACGATGATATTCGAAAAGTCCTGAACAGAGGAGGAGGTCACTTTTTTCACGCCGTTGATCCCCTTCAGTTGTTTTTCGATGGGTTTGGTCACCAACTGCTCCATGTCCGACGGTGACGCGCCCGGGTAGATGGTAGATACGAAGATCGTGGGCACCACTACGTCGGGGAACTGCTCCTTCGGCAGGGAATTGTACGACATGATACCGGTGAGCGTGATGAGCACGGTGACAATAAAGATGCTCGTCCGGTTATCGATTGACCAGGATGTGGGTTTGAAGAATTTCATGGTGGGTAGTGTTTTAGCCCAATTATAGTTAAGCGATCAGGTTTTGGGTTTTGGATAAAATGCGATTACTTTTGTGAAAACGAATTAACCCGATGAATTTTGACGACATCAAAAACCTGTCGCTCCAGGAACTTGAGAATTTATTGTCTAACAAGTTTAAATCCTTACATCTCCTGAATATTATGGAGGATGAGATTTTGGAGAGCGGTTTAAGCCGCCATGAAGTAATGGCTACCCGGGATCAGTTATTGGACGGTATTTTGATCATTCAGGAATTACTAAAAAAGATTAAACATGACCCAAGTTGAAATAGAACGGCTTACAGTATTGATCAGTCAGTCGACAGAGGCAAGACCCCAATGGGATCCGGAGGATTTTATGACGAACCTTTGGAGGCCCTTCCTCCAATCCCTGCCACCGGCTGACCGGCGAATAGCATGGCAGCTATATTTGAAAGCACAAGTCAAACATTTGCACGCCATTGTTGAATGTCTTCAAACCCTTTCCCCGGCAAAAATCCGGGCACTGACACCGGCGCTGGAACAGTTTGTCAGTATTAGTGCCAGTATTCGCAACTGGGGAGAGGAACCTGTTTCCGCTTAAAACGCCACGGTCTCCCCGCTATTCACGTCCTGGAACCCGGTCGAGATCACCCAGTCGCCTTTTTTCAGGCCGTCTTTGATTTCCACCATACCATTGTAGTTGCTGCCCTGGCGCACCGTCGCTTTTTTGACCACGGCGCGGTTATCGCCGCTTTTTTCGGCGGTCAGCACGAAGTCGCCCTCGGCGCCGGTCTGAATGAGGTTGACCGGAATGACGATGGCGTTCGGGTTCTGATAGTCGATGATCTTCAGCACGGCGATCATATTGGCGCGGTAATCATTGCCGGCCGGAAGGCTGCATTCCACAGAAAAAGTCCGGTTGGTGGGGTCGATGGTTTTGCTCACGTAGGTGACGCGCGAACTGATCTCGCGGTTCAGATCGGGAAAAAACACCTGTACGGGGTATCCCTGACGCACTTTGGCGGCATAAGCCTCGGTGACATTGCCCACGATTTTCAGCTGACCGAGGTTGATGATGTTGCACAGCGGGATGCCCGGCGATATGGCTTGCCCGGTTTTGAGGATGACCATGTCCACCGTGCCGCTGATGGGCGCATAGATGTGGGTTTGCTGCCACTGTTCTTTGGTTGTGGCGATGCGTTGTTCCAGGGCTTCC
>JAKLJF010000457.1:0-1492 GCA_023151335.1 Thermoanaerobaculia bacterium
CGCCATCTGCGTCGCCGATGGCAGCACGGGGGCCTTCCGTTGAAAATTTAAAAAACAAAAGGCGGTCGCGGTCCCAGTCGTTGAAACGGCTTTCCCGGTGTTGCCAGCTAATACCCGCGTTATTTTCAGCAGCCTCAAACAGCCGCGGCGAAACGGGATGCAGCCAGGGCATGCCCGCCGGCATTTGAATGGCGCCGGCCTGCTCCAAACGCAGTGTCTGATTGGTTCTGACGCCGGTCAACAGGGTCATGTTATTTCCGGTTGGCCAGATGACTATAAGCGTATCCACCTGCTCAGCAGTGCCCAAGCCGAAATTGAGGCGGGGATCTACCGAACTCTGAAATCCACGCACGGGCATCTGCTCCTGATAAAAAGTTTGGCCACCGGCGCGCAGGAAGACTTTTGCGCCAAAAGCAGCGGAGTTCTGACGGTCACCCTGTAATTCTATTTTCAGGAAATGATTGTTTTTCAGCACTTTATCTGCTTCATTCCGGTACACGAAGGCTTCCATGTTCACATTGTTCACTACCAGGTCGAGGTCGCCGTCGTTGTCCAGGTCCGCGTAGGCCGAGCCATTTGAAAAACCGGGAGTTGACAGGCCCCAGGCCCCGGCGCGATTGACGAACGTGAGGTTCCGTTGGTTGTGAAAAGCGTAATTGGATTGCTGCTCACCGGGAATGGAATCGATCAGCCGTTTGTAATCCACATTACCTCCCATAATCATTTCCCGCTGCACAGCCGGATCGGAAGCGTACAACAAATAGTCCTGGTTGGTCAGGTCTTTTGCTATGCCATTGGCCACGAAAATGTCTTTCCAGCCATCATTGTCCATATCAAACATCAGGGCGCCCCAGCTCCAGTCGGTGGCTTCCACGTTGGCGAGGCAGGCGATTTCGGAAAAGGTGCCGTCGGCATTGTTCAGGTGCAGCATATTACGCATAAACTGGTAGTAATATCCGGTTTCGACCAAAAATTCAAAGCGGTCAGGATTGTCGAAGGCCGTTGTCGTTTTGATCCGGTAGTCCGGCTCCGGGAGCATATCGGTGACAAAAATTTCCGGGTAAGCGTCGTTATTCAGGTCGGCCATATCGGCGCCCATGCTGGAGGCGCTGATGTGCCGCATACTTGTTTGGAGTTGTTCGGTAAACGTGCCGTTGCCGTTGTTGTGGTACAGGTAGTCGCGTTCAAAAAAATCGTTGGATACGTAGATATCCTGCCAGCCGTCCAGGTCATAATCGCCCACTGTGACGCCGAGACCGAAGGCGATCACGCTTCCGAGTATCCCTGCCGCTTCGGAAACATCGCGAAAGCGACCGCTGTCATTTCGGTATAATTTATGACCGCCCAGGTTGTCCCGCGTATAACGCAGGTTCCGGCGCAGGTCGAAAGAGCCGACGGGGCGCGAGGAATTATTGAGCAGGTACATGTCGAGGTCGCCGTCGCGGTCGTAGTCGAAGAAAGCGGCGTGGGTGGCCAATCCGCGATCGGCAAG
>JAKLJF010000457.1:1500-4748 GCA_023151335.1 Thermoanaerobaculia bacterium
TGAGCAGGTACATGTCGAGGTCGCCGTCGCGGTCGTAGTCGAAGAAAGCGGCGTGGGTGGCCAATCCGCGATCGGCAAGGCCAAACTCGGCGGCGCGTTCGGTGAAGGAAACCGCTTGCCTGCCATTGTTGATATACAGTTCATTGGCCCGGCTGAATGCGGAACTGCTTTCCTCGTCCGATCGCGGATCGCCGGCATAGCAAACATAAATATCCAGCCAGCCGTCGCCATTTACATCGGCCATGGTGACGCCGGTAGCCCAGGAGCCTTTGCCCGTAATACTGGCCGTTTCACTGATATCTTCAAATTTGAAATGGCCCCGGTTGAGGTACAGTTTGTTTTGGCCCGTATTGGCGGTAAAAAACAGGTCGGGTAGCCCGTCATTATTGACATCGCCCACGGCTACACCGCCGCCGTTATAAAAATTGCGGTACCGGAAAATATTGAGCTGGGGGTCATAAGACAAATCGTTCCGGAAAGTTATGCCTGTTTGGGCAGCAGGCATCAGGGTGAACAGCGCCTGTCCGCCTGCAGGGTCATTCGGATCAGCCACATTCATGGTTTTATCACGGCGGCAGGCCGTTGTCAAAACCAGAAAAAAACAGACAGACAGGATCGTTCTCGTCATGTACCGGCAGAAAATAATGCTAAGGCTGCAAAGATAGATGTTCCCCCGGTGCAAACCGGCAAGCGACGTTCCGGAATCTGATCTTATACCCTATTTGCCGGTAAAGCCGATCATAATTATACGGATTTGCAATCCGGATTACATTCTTAATAAAATTTTGTGAATATATCTGAGCATTTAGTTTAATTTGTCCCGTAATTTTTTTTAACCAAATCTTCTGTGTCATGCAAAAAACGCTTCTCTTCATCGGGGTGATGCTGTTGTCGTTGCCCGCCTTCTCCCAATCGCTCAAACCCATCGCCTCACGGGTATTACAGGAAAAACAATCGATGGGCGAATTTCCCAAATCCGGACTTTTTGATGTCAAAATGCAGGCCATTCAGCGGGGATCGGAGTTGTCAAAACAATGGTCTGAAGGGCTGTTGCTGCTCCCCGACGCTAAACAGATCGCAGCGCTGCGCGCTAAAAAACAGGAGCGGATCGAACTGACGGTACCGGTACCCGGTGAAAAACCGCTGCAACTGGAACTGGTGCGGGGCAATGTTTTCTCCCCTGATTTTAAGGTAAAAACCGCCTCGAACCGCGGCGGTTCCGAAGATGTCGATCACGGGCTGCATTATTGGGGCATTGTTAAAAACCGCCCCGGCACACTGGCCGGTATCAGTATCTTTGAAAACGAGATCATGGGTATCATCAGTACGGAAACAGAAAAATACGTACTGGGCAAGTTGGAAAAAGACCGTCAGAACACGCATATCATGTACCGCGAACGCGATTTGCTGATCCAAAACCAGCACCAGTGCTGGAGTGAAATGCTGGAAGACGTTCGGAGCGATGTTCCGGTGGAACGCTCCGCGGCCGGGCCCGATAACTGCGTCCGGATGTACATGGAGGCAGATTACACGATCTATCAAAATAAAGGCAGCGTGGCCGCCGCCACCAGTTATATCAACGGCTTTTTCAGCCAGGTAGCGCTGCTTTATGCCAATGAAAGTATTAATATCGTATTGAATGAATTGCTGGTCTGGGATGTGGTCGATCCGTATACCGGGCCCAGCTCCAGCCAATACCTGACCCAGTTCCGCAATGCGATGAATGGTAACTATAACGGCGACCTGGCGCATTTGGTCGGCTTCACCGGCGGCGGCGGTATCGCGTATCTCGACGTATTGTGCAACAACTATTACGGCGTAGGTTACAGCGGTATCAATACCACCTATAGCAATGTGCCCACGTATTCCTGGACGGTGGAAGTGGTCACGCATGAAATTGGTCATAATCTGGGCTCGCCGCACACGCACGCCTGCGCCTGGAACGGCAACAACACCGCCATCGATGGTTGCGGCCCGGCTGCCGGCTACAGTGAAGGCTGCAATGCCAATTTACCAACGGCAGGAACAATCATGAGCTATTGCCACCTGGTTTCCGGCGTAGGCATCGACTTTAACCTCGGTTTCGGCCCCCAACCAGGCGACCGTATCCGCTCCGAAGTGTATAACGCGGCCTGCCTGACGACCTGCGGCGGCGGCGGCGGTCAGTGTACCTACGGCCCCATCAACAGCAATAACTTTGAAAGCGGGTTCGGCATCTGGGTCGATGGCGGTACCGATTGCGCCCGCATCAATAACGCTACTTATGCCAATAGCCCCACATACTCCATCCAACTGCGCGACAATACCAGCACATCGCTCATGTCCACCACCAGCCAGAACTGGACGGCTTATGAAGAAATCACGGTACAATTCTCTTTTATTACGGTTAGCTTCGACAATTCCAACGAAGATTTTTGGGTACAATTATCCAACAACGGCGGTGCGTCTTATACCACGGTAGCCGATTTTAATTACAGCACGCACTTTGCCAACGGCGTCCGGTACACGGCTACCATCGTTATCCCCGGCCCCTTCGCCAGCAATTCGCGCCTGCGTATCCGCGCCGATGCTTCGGCCGACGACGATCAGATTTATATCGACGATGTGGTCATTACCGGTTGCTCGCAATCGCTCAGGCCCAATGACCCCGTCGCAGAAGCCCGGACGGGCGATCAGGATGAAGAAAACCTTCCGTCCATCGCCGCCGTAAAACTCAGCCCAAACCCCGCTAAAGACGTGTTGAATATCGATTACCAGATCGATCAGGACGGCCTTGTTCAGGTTGTTCTGAATGACCTGGCCGGACGCACGGTTTTCCAGAACAAGTACCAGGTTAGCGCCGGAGAGCAACGCGTCAGCGTGGATTTAAGCGCGCTGCCCGCGGGCCTTTATATGGTAACCCTGAGCGGCGGTAATCAGTTGTTTAATGAAAAAGTATTGGTAGTGCGATAGGCGCTGACTGGTTGACAGGAATTTATTAAAGTAAAAAAACAGACAGGATCGACCTGATCCGCGGGATTAAAACACTTGAAAATCAAGAATCCTGCGGATCAGGTCGATCCTGTCTGTTTTTTACTTTTATAAATTTTAAAACGGCTCACACCTTTTCGAAGGTCGTTTCAGTCGTCGTCACAATGCCGTTGTTGTTCGTTTCATACTTCACACGCAGTTTCGTGTCGGTGAGTTCGAGAATCTCCGCGTCGAAATTATAGCCGCCGCCGTTTACGACCAGATGGGTCTCATCCTGT
>JAKLJF010000458.1 GCA_023151335.1 Thermoanaerobaculia bacterium
GAATTTATAAAAGATGCAATAGAAGAAGTTACAGGTTATCAGGAGGATAAACTTCAGTTTGAAGAAGATATACAAAAAACTATTCAGACAATAGATCAGACGCGATCCGCATACGAGGAAGCATTGGAATCCGGTGAAAAAGCGGTTAAAAAAATTACATTTGGAGTGTCGGAAAAATACAGAATCGAGAGCGGTAGTGTCATCGGTCCAAAACCCAATAAGGATGAAAAATCCACCAGAACCAGCGGTCAGGAAGAGTTGCGTACTTACCTGAAATATGCTCAATATGACATGAATGAAACCAACGAACAAGCAGAGCACGTATTGGATTTATCTTTAGGCGGCCAGGATTCCTTACAAAATCTTTGGCCCTTAGAGACTGGCTTGAATATTCCACCTGACCAAATGATTGATGAGGAGACAGGCAAACAGGTGGGTGCGAAGGGAGGAGGGCAGGGCGGAAAATTAATTACCAGCAGTACATTCAATGGTAAATATTTCAAAGTAGAAAAAACCAGGTAATCAACCTATGAAACTCCGCCGCTCTCACTCCACTACCACCCCCGCTCCCGGCAAATCCGGCGCCTTCCTTTCAAAGACAGGTGAAGGGGAGGGCGCGACCCCTTTTGTGGCGCCGGCGATTGCTAAAAAACCCGCGGATGAAAAGGACAAAAAGACAGCCACGGCGCCCCTCACCTGGGCGCAACGCCTGCAACAGGCCAACGCCATTGCCGACGCCCGGGATAAGGTAAACGCGTGGGCAAACCTGGTAGCCGCTGCATTGGGCCCAGGGTTCACGGTTGTTCAGCGCACCGGGATAGCAGGCGTCAACCGCGACAACTGCAACTTTTACATTGCCCGCGGCCCAGGAGGGCAAATCGTCAACTTCGACGCCAACCAACTCGAAGCGGCCAAAACTTATTACTGTAACGATGGTGGCGGCCAGCTCTCTGCACGGGTGGTGCTAGGCAAAGCAGCCTTGCACGCCCTGGGGCCCGAATACACCCAAATGCTCAACCAGCAACAACAACAACTGGCAGCCGGCATGGAAGCCCGGGGCTGGATCGACGATCAAAAACAGCCCGATAATAACGCCAAACTACAAGCTGCGCTGGCCGCTTTTATCCAATTCTTTTTTAGCCTGGTATCCTACGACCTGAAAACCGCTACGCCACGCATAGCCAGCAAATTTGACAGCCTTTTTATCGCCTACCAGGAAGCAGGCGAAGACGACCGTGCTTCGACTTATGATTCGATCCTGGCCTTTTACAATGTCCGAATCAGTGGCGACACTGGAAACACGATTCGCTTCAGAATATGGCTGCAAACGGTGTTGAACGATAGTTTATTGACCAAAAATCCACTGGCCCTGAAACTTAACGAACTACCAGGCATGCAACTTAAAGCCGGAGTAAACCCGGCCCGGCACCTTGGCCTGTAAATTATCCACCCATGTCCAACCACGCCAACCTTACCCGCGCCCTCGCCCTGCTCCGTTCCGTCATCGCCGCGCGTTTGCAGGTGCATTTAGGGCAGGAAGAAAGTCTGGAAGTCGAAACCGGCGGCTATTACCAGGACGGTTCGCCGTTCGCCCGTTTTATGGATGCTCACGAGCCCTCGTTCGAAGAGTATATCGTCCTGCTGCTGGCCCTGGCGCCGCGGGTGCAACCGGCCTTTTTCAGCCGGATCCTGGCGGAATTCCTGCCCGAAGGCGGCGATTTCCCCGAACTCGGCGGCGCCCGCACGGGCCATCACCGCGGTATCCAGCCCACGGGCGAAACCGCTCAGTTTATTCTGGCCGGCGACGATCTGGAAAAACGGCTCGAGGTGCAGGCCATGCTCGGTGGCGACCACTGGTTTGCCCAAAAGCAGATACTCGCGCTCGAATCCGTGCGCGAAGGCGAGCCGCCCCTCAGCGGCCGGCTGATCCTCGACGACGAAACGGCCGAACTGCTCAGCGCCGGGCAGGTCAGCAAGCCGCGTTTCGGCGCCGATTTCCCCGCCGAACGCATCGAAACCGGCCTGGAATGGCCCGACCTGGTACTGCACCCCAATACCCTGCACCAAATACGCGAAATCGAAAAATGGATCAAATGGAGCGATACGCTGATGAACGACTGGGGCATGCGCCGCAAAGTCAAGCCCGGCTACCGCTCGCTGTTCTACGGCCCGCCCGGCACCGGTAAAACCCTGACGGCCACCCTGCTCGGCAAATACACCGGCCGCGACGTATTCCGTATCGACCTGTCGCGCGTGATCTCCAAATACATCGGCGAAACGGAAAAAAACCTGGCTAAACTGTTCGACAAGGCTGAAAGCAAAGACTGGATCCTGTTCTTCGACGAAGCCGACGCCCTCTTCGGCAAACGGACCGGCATCCGCGACGCCCACGACAAGTATGCCAACCAGGAAGTGGCCTACCTGCTGCAACGTGTGGAAACTTACGACGGACTGGTCATCCTCGCCTCCAACCAACGAGTGAATATCGACGAGGCTTTCACCCGGCGCTTCCAGTCGGTCATCCATTTCCCCATGCCGCGACCCGAAGAACGACTCGAACTCTGGCGCAAAGCATTTCCACCGCAAATCGCCGTGGCCGAAGACGTGGACTGGAAACAAATCGCAACACAATACGAACTCAGCGGCGCCAGCATCATCAATATCACCCAGTTCTGCGCCCTCGAAGCCCTGGCCGACCAAACCAACCGCCTCGACCGCCGTCGCCTGGAAGCGGGCATCCTGCGGGAGTTTGTGAAAGAAGGGAAGGTGGTTTAACGGGTTGAGCGGGTTGAGCGGGTTTAACGGGTTTAACGGGTTTAACGGGTTTAACGGGTTCGGATACCCTTGGCTTTCTTCTGTTAGGAATTCCAAGGGTATCCGAACCCGTTAAACCCGCTCAACCCGTTAAACCCGCTCAACCCGCTCAACCTCTTTTCAGGCAATGAACGGAAAAATACTCTTCACCACATTGGCGATCATTGCTCCTTCTTCCAGGATAGGGTTCAGATAAAGGGGAATTGCGAGATAAGCATTGGCGGAGTGCCGCCTCCGCTTGGGCGCCTCAAAATAGTCGCCAATACATTCCAGAATATAGGCTTGTTGTTCGAAACTCAGGTCGAAATATAGCGGCAAGCGCAATAAATTGCCAGAACAAATTTCGGCGTACGGCAGTTTTGTTTTTTTATATTTTCCCTGGTAATAGGGGCATTGATGCAACCCGCTGTAATGGAAGGTGGCGACAATGCCGCGTTCCTTCAAATAAAGCAGCAGGCGGTCTCTTTCCTTCCGGCTTTTTAGTATAATATAAAAAATATGCGCATTGTGTTCGCAGCGATTTTCTACGAAAGGCAGTTGGAACAACCCTTTATTCGCTAAACGCGCCAGACCATCCCGGTAATTATTCCACAATTGTATTCTTTTTTGGGTGATTAATTCTATGTTGGCCAATTGCGGATAAAGATAAGCGCAGCATAATTCGGATAAATTAAATACCGAGCCAACATCGATCCAGGTGTATTTATCCACCAAACCCAGGTGAAAATTGTGGCGGTTGGTGCCGCAGTCGCGCAAAATACGGGCGCGTTCTACGAACGCCGCGTTGTTGATCAGGAGAACGCCCCCTTGCCCGGAAGTAACGTTTTTGGTTTCGTGGAAGGAAAAAGTGGATAAATCGCCGAAAGAGCCCAGGCGCCTGGAATCATAGTAAGCGTCGATAGCGTGTGCGGCATCTTCAATCAGGAATACGTTGTGTTTCTGCGCGATCTCTTTCAGCCGGTACATATCCACACTAATGCCGGCATAATGAATGACCACAATGGCTTTGGTCTTCGGCGTGAGGAGCGCCTCCAGTTTTTGAAGGTCGATATTGGGAGAATTGGCGGCGCTGTCGCACAGGCGGAGCCGGGCGCCGCGCAGTTCAAAAGCATTGGCCGTCGATACATAAGTATAGGCGGGTATGATCACCTCGTCGCCTTTTTTGAGGTCGAGCAACAGGGCGGCCAGTTCAAGAGCGTTGGTGCAGGAGGCGGTCAGAACAACTTCCTGCGCCCCGTATTTTTCTTTAAAAAACTGATGGACTTTCGACGCATACCGTCCTTTAAACAACGATCCGCATTCAAACGACGGGGGAAGCACGGAGCCAAGGGTGGTGTCGTTGTTGAACGGTATGTTAAAGGGAATATTCATAGGTTTAGCCCGCCGACTTTCGGTCGCCAGGTTATTCAGGGCTTTTTCCGGCATCGTGCTCATAATCATTCATTTAGGTTCATTAACGCTTTTTTGTCAGCAGCAGGAAGATTACGTACAAGGATTATCGAACACGGAACGTAGAAAACAACAGAAGATTAAATAGCGATTTTGAATGTTTGATCACAAATGAAACAGGAGCGGTCAGGCGAATTCCGGCGGTTGTCATTACGGTTGCGGATGCGCCACATCAAAAAAGCCCAACGAATTTCGCTCAAATTGTTTAATAGTCAAACCGTTATTGTCGAATATCTGGCTTTTTTGAACTATTTTATCCGTCTCATAATGATTTACCAACAGAAGTCCGCCAAAGCATTTCACTAAAAATTTCCCATTCTCAAAAACTGCCGCTACGGATCCGGGCGGTAGTTTTTCATAACCGAAATCATTCAGGTCGAACACCTGCGCATCCCAGATGGTGATTTTTTGGTCGCCCGCGAATGTAAAAGCGCCGTTAAACGGTTTGGTAACCGCCCGGATAAACCGTTCGATCACCTGAACATCC
>JAKLJF010000459.1 GCA_023151335.1 Thermoanaerobaculia bacterium
TACCTGGGCGTTTGGAGAGCGGGTAATGCCGGGCACTATCTTTGGCATAACACCGACTGGGATACTTTTCTAAACAAACAGGAATCGCTGGGAAAACAAAATGTTTTTTTAACCGATTTCGAGATACATTGAGTTGCATCAGAGTTTCGGAAATTGCATGACAGTGTCTGGAATTTTCCTGGAATACGACAAATTCCTCTTCCATATTTTAAAATTTCTGCAAACATGAAAACCACTCTTCCTTTTCTGATTATGCTCATTTTTCAAACATTTTCTTTAGCCCAACCTCTTTTTGGCGTCAAAGCGGGTTTGAATGTTAGCAAACTTACCTTTAAAAATACTTCTTATAGACGACTAAGCACCGACTTTATGCCCACTTTCATGGTGGGCGCTCAAGCAGAATTTAAAGTCGA
Source organism: Thermoanaerobaculia bacterium (assembly GCA_023151335.1). GTDB lineage: Bacteria > Bacteroidota > Bacteroidia > Chitinophagales > Saprospiraceae > M3007. The sequence goes on from JAKLJF010000459.1 coordinate 414, forward strand.
AGGGCATTTTGGAGTCAACATAGGGCTGCAACTACAAGGTAAGGGCGCCAGGAAAGCCTACTATGACCCTTTTTCCGCCAGGCCAAACGACAACCTGTACTACGTGCAAATGCCTGTGCATTTGAGTTTCAAAACGGGAGGTTTTTTTGCATCAGCAGGGCCTTACCTGGGAGCAGGGTTGTTTGGCACCTCCAAAATTAAAGGCTCGAAACCGGAAGACATTTCTTTTGGCAACAGTGAGTTCAATGACTACAGCAGACTGGATTTTGGTCTTGGCACAGAGATAGGTTATACATTCGGAAGTCTTCGTGCCAGCGCGGGGTTTGATTGGGGGCTTGCCAACACTATCCCCGATGGCTTGCAGGAAACGGATTTTGCTATTCGCAACCTTGTAGTAACCTTCGCCGTGACCTATCTTTTTGGGGGCGAATTGTGAATTTAAAAGCTACTATGAAAAAAATACTTTATTTCTCGCTTTTCTGCCTGTACACGGCAGACTCCTATTCGCAATCCTGCCAAAATCTGTTTATCTGGCCATTCCAAACAGATTCAGCGAATCACTTCGGCCTGGCTAAACAATTAACGCTGGACATGGAAGCCGTTTTTTTGGAGCACAACTGCACCGTTTTCACCAGCGGCGACCTCAGCAATTGGGCCGAAAAAACCGCTTCGATGCCCACCCTGGCCGCCGCGGAAGATATTCCCGCGAGTATACTGAACGAATTGCCCGCTTTATCGGCCAATAAATACCTGTTTGGACGAATACGGCTCGACAACGGCAAAAACGCCATCGTCCAATTCAGCCTGTACAGCCTGCCCGACCGGTCGCTCCTGGGCATAAAAAAACTGATGTTTTCGGAACTGGAACTCCAGAAAGAAGAACTCCGGAAGGGAAAACTGATCCGTATCCTGGAATTTTTCCCGGAAAGCGCGGCCCGAACGGATGTGTTGGCGCCTGCACCCGCGGAAAGTGAAATGCCGCCCCTGGCGCCTGGGGAAAGTAACGAAACGGAAGAGCCCGATCAACCGCCTATCGTAATACAATTCCCCAATATATCCCTGAATGAGAATCAAACAACAAAAAAGTCGTCGGAAGAGGCCAAAATAAAAAGCAAACCGGCCCGACCAAGTCCAAAACGCGATAAATCGTCAATATCGCCATCGCCAAAACCGGAGACATATTATGAAATCACATTTATCGTGGGAAAAAAGGTAGACCGCCTTTCCGTTAACGGCTATAACAACCTGAGGCTGACAAACAGAAAGGATGGTCGCCGGGAAGCATCGCTCAAACTGAAACAGGGAAACTATGAATTGAAGGTTTACCAGGATGGCGCGCTCAAGTGCAATAAACCTTTTTATGTCAAAGGTAATATGACTATAGAAGCGCCGTGCAGGTAAAAACCAGTCGCGATTTTTTCACTTCACCCAAAAACATACGTACTATGAAAATCAAAGTCAAATTCATGCTGGCAACCGTGTTTTCTATGGTTGCGATCATCCGGGCAAACGCCCAGGAGGCCGACAGTGTCTCGGCCATCCATTTCCAGAAAATACCGCGGGTGACGCTGGACGTACGCGAAGGCGAAGACGGTTTTGAGGAAGACCGGGCCGCACCCGGCCTGAAAACCAGGGTTTCCGGCAATTTGCCAGCCCGGGCAAAATTGTGGAACAACCGGGCTTTTTTAAAGCAGGCCGACGTCAGCGTACGCGTCGAAGACGCGGGCGTTACCGCCGCGACGGCAGCGGCATCCGACGTGTGCGCCAAACCCATCGTCGAGGAAGGCCTGGAAAGCGTGTACGCCGGCGTCCGGGCGCACATGCCCCTGTACCTGCCTTACCGCAACAGCAAGGTCGGCATCTGGCAGGGTTTTTATTACAATTGGGGTAGCCGGCACGGCGCCATCGACTACGGCAAAACAGGCGTCGGCAACGGCGAAGACCCTACTTTCAACGTGTACGCCATTGCCGGCGGAACGGTTATCGATGTGGGCTGGAGCAATAGCGGCGGCAACTTCGTTGTGATCGAACATACCGCCCCAAATGGCTACAAATATCGCAGCACGTACATACACCTCCGGAACGGTTTTTCGCACGACCTGCAAAAAGCCCGTAACCTGCCCGAAACAAGCGAAGGACTAAAGAAATACAAAAAATTTGCCAAGCTTCCGAACCCGTCAAAACTTTGCTGGGGCACTGAAAATCAGAAAATTGCCGTGAGTAAAAACCAGAAAGTTAAAGCCGGTCAGTTCCTCGCCTGCGCGGGCAACACCGGGTCGGGCGGTATCGGTATCATCCTGAACAACGACGGCACGCTGGAAAACCCCAACACTAAGTCGTTCAACGTGCACCTGCATTTCAAGATAGCCGTGAAAGACACCCGGCCCGGGAAAACCGGATGGGTAAACGTTGACCCATACGGCGTTTACAATAAAAAGAGCGGCATCGATTGTTACGACCTGGGAGAAGAGACGCCTTATGAACGGCTGTTTGCCCCTTTTTACCCGAATTTTCACAACATACCGCTCGATCTGGTCAACCAATACTGGGGATACTACACCGGTATGGACATGGCGCTGCAAACGTTCAGCGTGAGCCGCAATAACGGAAAGCTATTGGCTTCCGGCTCCTTCCAATGGGGACTTCCCGGCGCCTGGTATGCGCGTTTTTACATGACAGGAGAAAAATACCAACAGTATTTCGATGAATACAGTGGAAAAGGATTCCGGCCCAGGCAAATACAAGTGACCAAAGACGGAAACGGCAACCCCCGTTTTTCCGTGATCTGGGAGAAAAAACCCGCGGGCCAACAGTCATTCGCCTTTCACAACCGGACGGATGCCAATTTTTCTGATTTGTGGGATGAATATGTAAAAACGAAAAAATGGCATGTCGGGGAGCACGTCAACTATAACGTCGACGGAAAACAATACCATGCGGGTATCTTTGTCAACAAGCCCCAGGACAATGGCTTTTACTTATATTACGGCCTTTCGGCAGCCGATTTCAATAAAAAATTCGACCAGTTGGCCGATAAATGGCAGTTGATCAGTATGAATGTCAACGGGAATGACCTTGGCGGCGTTTGGCGTCCTAAAAAGAAAAATTACGCGGCGTATTTCGGATTAACGCCTTCCGGGTACCAAAACAAGTTCGACCAACTCGGCGCGCAGGGAATGAAACTGTTCCGGGTGCAGAGCTATGATGGCGGAAATCGTTTTGCCGCGATATGGGTAAAATGAAGGGTACATATTCCGGTAGCCGCAGAACGACATTCCCTACTTCCCTTCCCGCCATTCCTTCGGCGTGATCCCGAACTCCTGTTTGAAGATGCGTCCGAAGTAGCTGGGATCATTAAAGCCCGTATCCATCGCGATGGCGGTGATGCTGTTGGCCGGGTCGCGCAGCATTTCTTTGGCCCGGTTGAGCCGGACGTGCCGGATGAACCGGACGGCTGACAGGCCGGTCAGGGCGGTCAGTTTTCGGTGCAGGTTGGCCGTGCTCATACCCGCTTCGCGGCACAATTTTTCGACGCTGAAGGTGTAGTCGTCGAGGTGGCGCTCGACGATCTGACGGATGGTCAGTACAAATTTATCCTCGGCCTGTTCGGCGGCGGGTAGCGCGGCCAGTCCCGCTACGCCGAGGTAATGCTGCTGCAGGCGCCGGCGCGATTCGATCAGGTTGTCGATATGCGCCAGCAGTTCGTCCCGCTCGAAGGGTTTGGCGAGGTAGGCGTCGGCGCCGTGGTGCAGGCCGTCTACCCGGCTGGCCATATCGGCTTTGGCGGTCAGCATGATCACCGGGATATGGCTGGTGCGGGGGTCGTTTTTCAGCGTCCGGCAGGCCTCGAACCCGTCCACGTAAGGCATCATGACGTCGGAAATGATCACATCGGGGATGATTTCGGCGGCGAGGTCAATACATTCCCGGCCGTTCCGGGCGACGGACAGGTTGTAGCGTCCGGCCAGACAGGAAACCAGGTAGGTGACCACATCGGCATTGTCTTCGGCGATGAGGATGAGCGGACATTCGGGCGCCGTGCCTGTTTGGATGGCGCCGCTGTGGGGTTCCGGCGCCGCTGTTCCGCGGGAAACGTTGTCCGCGCCGGGCCATTCGCCAGCCGGGGGCGTGGAAACGTCCCGTTGTACCGGCAATATAACCGTCATTTCGGTGCCTTGTCCCGGCCGGCTGCCGGCCCCGATGCTGCCCCCCATGAGTTTTACCAGTTCCCGCGTGAGGGCCAGACCGATACCCGTGCCTTCGCCCTGCCGGTTGGCCGCGGGATCGACCTGGTAAAAGCGA
>JAKLJF010000045.1 GCA_023151335.1 Thermoanaerobaculia bacterium
GTTTTCTTTCCAGGGCATATCGATGCAGACAGGCGAAACCCGCCCATTTATCCTGCAAAATACCGCCGGTTGCGATTCTGTGCTGACTATCACGGTGGTTGGTTTGAACAGTTCATCGGAAACCGTCGCCGTCAGCGTTTGCCCCGGTGAAAGTTATGCTTATCAGGGAGAAAACCTGTCGCCGGGAGAAAGCCGCGATTTTCATTTCACCAATTCCGGGGGATGCGATTCAACGGTAACCGTGGTCGTTTCCGCCTTTCCGGAAGCCGGTTTTGCCCTGAAAAGCGAGCCTTCCTGTCCAAATGGGGCCAGCGGCCAAATCGCCGTGGCCGGTCCGACCGGCGGCTTGCCGCCTTACCGGTACTCGCTTGACGGAACGGTATTTCAGGATGCGCCGGTCTTTAACGGGTTGAGCGCCGGTGCTTATGCCGTTTGGCTGAAAGACGGCAACGGCTGTTTGTTCCGTCGGGAAACGGAATTGCCGGCACGGGCGCCGCTTGCCCTGCAACTGGATGATGTCGAATTACCCTGCGACAACAAGGGCGTCACACTTACCCCTGTCGTTGACGGCGATCCGGCCGGGCTGAATTTCCTGTGGAGTACCGGGGCCGAAACGCCGGCCATCACCGTACAGGCGCCCGGTCAAATATGGCTGGAAGTGCGTAATGTGTGCGATTCCCTGCGCCGCGAGATTTCAGTACAATGGGAAGGGCAGGACAAGGATTTTTCCTACGTCTATGTGCCCAACGCCTTCGCCCCTGCGGCGGCCGACCCGGAAAATGCCGGGTTCCGCCCGGCCTTTTTCCCGGGACTGGACATACTGGAATACCGCCTGGACGTGTATGACCGCTGGGGTAGCCTGGTGTTCCGCTCGCTGGAGCCGGCTTCAGGCTGGGCGGGATTGGAAAACGGGAAGCAGTCCGCAGCAGGGGTGTTCGTCTGGATGCTGCACGCCAGGGTGCTGTATTGCGGACAGGAGGTGGAGTTGGATAAGAGGGGAAGCGTGGCGGTGGTGCGATAAAATTGTCATTGCGTCATTTATCGTCATTGTGTCATTAGGGGAAGATATCAATGACCTAATGACGCAATGACGATAAATGACGACAAATGACGACAACGCTCTACTGCGTCACCGGTGGCGCGGCTTTCAGGTATTTATCCAGAAAGGTCAATACGTCGCCGTAGCCTTTGATCTCGTTTTCTTTTTTCACAAAACCGTGCCCTTCATCGGGGAAAACGACATATTCCACGGGGATGTTATTGGCCTTCATGGCTGCAACGATCTCGTCGGATTCGACCTGCAATACCCGCGGGTCGTTGGCGCCTTGCAGCACCATGACGGGGTTTTTGATGTTTTTGGCGTGGAATAACGGAGAGATGTTGTGCAGGCGAACCGAGTCGGCGGTGAAGGGGTCGCCGAGTTCGGCGTAGAGCGCCTTGCGGAACGATTCCCAGTACGGCGGCACCGATTTGAGGGTGCGCAGCCAGTTGGTAACGCCGAAAATATTTACGCCGACTTTGAATTCATCCGGTTGGAATGCCATCGCTGCCATGGTCATGTAGCCGCCATAGGAACCGCCGATGATACCGATGCGGTCTTTGTCGATGTAGTCGAGCGACTGGAGGTATTTTTTACCGTAGATACAGTCCTGCAGGTCTTTTTCGCCATGGTTGCGGTCGTCCATTTTATAAAATGTTTTGCCGTAACCGCTGCTGCCCCGGTTGTTGACGGCCAGCACGGCATAGCCGTGGTTCACCAGGTATTGAATAAAGGCAGAATAACCCACCCGGGACTGTCCGCCGGGGCCGCCGTGCACCCACACCAGAGCAGGCGCCTTGTTGCCGGCCGTGGCGGCGAGCGGTTTGTAGTAAATGGCGGGAATCTCCTGCCCGTCGAACGATTTATAGCGCACTATCTCGGCGGCGGCCAGGTCGTCGGCGTTGATTTCGGGGTTGAGGTTGGTGGTCAGTCGTTTGAGTTCTTTGGTGTCGAAGTCGTAGGCGTACAGGTCGTTGGGCGATTTGGAAGTGCCCACCGTGAGGCGCATCTTTTTTTCGCTGGGCGAGATGTTCACCGCCATGATGTCGCCGTCGGGGATGGCCGGGAAAGTTACATCCTTGCCCTGGGCGTCACGAATCAGGAGTTTGTTCTTGCCGTCTTCGTTGATGCCGATCAGGAGGTATTTGCCGTTTTCGGACTCCTCGCTGAACATGACATCCCAATTGGTTTCATAAGCCGTCTGGCGGGCGCCGCTGGCCAGGTCATACCGTACGAGGTAGGCGAATTCCTTGTCGACATCGGTAGTATAGTAGAACGATTTTCCGTCGGCGCTGAATCCGGAAGCGCCGTGGCTACCGGGTTTGCCGGCTTCGGAAATTTCTTTCAACTGCTTGTTTTTCAGGTCGTAAAGAAACAAGCGGTTCTCACTCGTCGTGATAGACTGGCTCAGGGCGAGGTAATCGCCGTACTTCGAAATGGCATCCACGTTGTAGCCGTCGTTGTTCTGGTAAACCATGACTGGTTTCCATACGCCCACTTCCATTTTGTACACGTCGAAAAACTGCGGATTACGAACGTTGGAGGTGTAGTAAAATGCTTTTTTGTCTTTCGTCCAGCCGGCAAATCCGGCTTTTTCCTTGGCCCCGGGTGTGAGATCCTGGCTCGATCCGTCGGGCTTAAGCAGGTAGAGGTGGTCGTTTTCGTCGCCGCCTTTATCGGCGGTGTACATGACGAAATTGGTACCGGGCACGTAATCGACCGCAAAAAAGGATTCGGTGGTGGATTGGCTCAGCGGTATCATATTTCCGTTCGCCAGGTCAATTTCATAGAGGTTGAAAATACCCGAAACATCGCTGTGTACCAACAACCGCTGCTCGTTTTCCGACCACAGACCGGCCCCGGTGCGTTTGTTTTTGTAAAACTGTTCGATGGTGTATTGTTTGACTTCTTTGGGCGGGGCGGATTTGTTTTCGCCGCAGGAATGGAGCACCAGCAGGAGGGCGCTCAGACTGAGTAGTGATTTCATAAACTGTTTTAAAATGGTTGGAAAAAACGCCCTGACACCGTTCAGGGATAACAGGTTTCAAAAAGGCGGGCGAAAATAGGAAATAACATAGTGGGGGAAGGGAGATTTAGATAAACTGCGGGCAGACAGCGGATTTTCAGATGTATTTGCGAGGCAAAAAGAACTTTTTCCTTTAGAACAGATAACTTCACTTTTTGCACAGCCCAAGCGGCAAAAAGGTAAAACCTCCTTTAAATGATAACCCTTCCACAAGACAACTGCGATTTAAGGCCAATCATTTTCTCCCGTCTTCTGGCCAGTTTTGTGGTGGATCGCCACGGAAAAGTATCCGATGTACGCATAGAAGAATCCGTTTCGCCGGAAATCGACAAAGAGACGCTCAGAGTCATACGAAAAATGCCCCGCTGGGAGCCTGGCCGGATCAACGGCATACCGATTCGTGTACGTTATACCATTCCGGTACTGTTCCGGTTGGAATAGAATTTCCTGCAAATTCCCACAGATATAAAACACTGACCCGCCCCAAACAACCCCGGAAAAATCGCTCCCGGGCGGATAACGCCCTATGAGTATAGCATCATTCAAGCCGATGTTTTCCCCTACCTTTGCGCCTCAATCGTAAACCGCCCCCGCCGTTCGTATGGCCTCGGGGCACCCGCCTGTTGTATGGGTGGGCTAAAACACACTTTTTTATGATCAACATCACTTTTCCCGACGGCAACGTTCGTCAGTATGCCGCCGGAACCACCGCCCTCGATGTGGCGAAGTCCATCAGCGAGGGCCTGGCCCGCAACGTGCTGGCTGCCGGCGTCAACGGCGAAGTGCGCGACCTGATGCGCCCGATCAACGAAGACGCCTCCATCGTGTTCTACAAATGGGACGACCGCGAAGGCAAAAGCACGTTCTGGCACTCCTCGGCCCACCTGCTGGCCGAAGCCCTGGAAGCGCTCTTTCCGGGCATCAAATTCGGCATCGGGCCGCCCATCGAAAACGGTTTCTACTACGACGTAGATACCGGCGACCGCCCCCTCACCGCTGCCGACATTCCGGCTATCGAACAAAAGATGCTCGAACTGGCGCGGAACAAAAGCGAGTACAAACGCCGCGAAGTAAGCAAGACCGAAGCCATTAAGTACTTCACCGAAAAAGGCGACCAGTACAAACTCGAACTGATCGACGGACTCGAAGACGGCCAGATTACCTTTTACGAACAGGGCAACTTCACCGACCTGTGCAAGGGGCCGCACATCCCCTCCACGGAGCCGATCAAAGCCGCCAAGATCCTCAACCTCGCCGGCGCTTACTGGCGCGGCGACGAGAAACGCGAGCAACTCACGCGGGTGTACGCCATCACCTTCCCCAAACAGAAGGAACTGGAAGAATACCTGCACCTGCTGGAAGAAGCCAAAAAACGCGACCACCGCAAACTCGGCCAGGAACTGGAACTGTTCATGTTCTCCGAAAAAGTGGGCCAGGGCCTGCCCATCTGGCTGCCCAAGGGCACGGCTTTGCGCTCGCGCCTGGAGGATTTTCTGAAAAAAGAACAACTGAAACGCGGCTACCAGCCGGTCATTACGCCGCATATCGGCGGGAAAAAACTCTACGTTACTTCCGGGCACTGGGAAAAATACGGCAAAGACTCTTTCCAGCCCATACTGACGCCCGACGTGGACGAAGAGTTCCTGCTCAAACCCATGAACTGCCCGCACCACTGCGAGATCTACGGTCACCGTCCGCGCTCCTACCGGGAGTTGCCGATCCGTATCGCCGAATTCGGCACGGTCTATCGCTACGAAATGTCGGGCGAACTGCACGGCCTGACGCGCGTACGCGGTTTCACGCAGGACGACGCCCACCTGTTCTGCACCGAGGACCAGCTCAAAGAAGAATTTCTCGGGGTGCTCGACCTCACGCGCTTCGTGCTCGACAAATTGGGCTTCGACAAATTCACCGCCCAGATCAGCCTGCGCGATCCGGAGAACAAAACCAAGTACATCGGCAGCGAGGAAAACTGGCAAAAAGCCGAACAAGCCATCATTGACGCGGCAGCCGAAGTGGGCCTTCCTACTGTGACCGCACTCGGCGAAGCTGCCTTCTATGGCCCCAAGCTTGATTTCATGGTGAAAGACGCCCTGGGTCGCTCCTGGCAACTCGGCACCATCCAGGTAGACTACAACCTGCCCGAGCGCTTCAACCTCACCTATGTGGGCGCCGACAACCAGGAGCACCGTCCGGTGATGATCCACCGCGCGCCCTTCGGCAGCATGGAGCGCTTCACGGCCGTGCTCATCGAACACTGCGCGGGCAAATTCCCGCTCTGGCTCACGCCCGAGCAGTTTGCTATTCTGCCGGTGTCCGACCGGTTTGTGGAATACGCTTACCGGGTCAGGCAACAACTCGATGCGGAAGACCTGCGCGGCTTCGTCGACGACCGCAACGAGACTATCGGCCGCAAGATCCGCGACAACGAGCTGAAACGTATCCCCTTCCTGCTCATCGTGGGCGAGAAGGAACAGGAAGCCGGTACGGTGAGCGTACGGAAACAGGGCGAGGGCGACCAGGGGGCGGTGAGCGTTTCCGCGTTTGCCGAACTGGTGAAATCGATGCTGTAAAACGAACGGTTCGTTCGTTTGGAAAATATGAACCGGTGCAAGGGCTTTTGGGCGCTTGCGCCGGTTTTTGTTTGCCAGGCATTTAGTTGCGATCAGCGGTACAACGCATATACTTATTTATAAAAGATCAAATAATTCCCGGTTTTTCTATTTTTAGCCCCGGAAAGGCCGTGGCATTTTGAGAATAACATCATCTGAAAATGGCAAATTAATGGATTCACATGATCATAAGCCGGAAGAGAACAAAAGCCGTTCAGCGGCAAGTATAGTGTCTGGGCGTCAACCCGACACCAAATCTTCATTGCCGTTTGCGGACATGCGCCCACAGGCTTTTGCGCAGAGAAAACTGCAAGAGACGGCTGCTGCCGGCCAACTGGAAAAAAAAACTGCCCAACTACAGACAATTGCTCAAAGCTATACCGGGAATATCCAACAAAAGCGTCCGGTATTCCCTTTACAGGCGAAGCCAGTTCCTGCTGAAACGAGTGTTCTGAGCGGGCAAAAAACCGATTTCAACGAGACGAGTTCCGCGCATGGCCCGCGGCAGCAGAAAGGTGATGCAGATACAATCCAACGAAAGATTGGTTTTGAGTTTGAATACAGCAACTGGCAAACTGCTGAAGCCCCGGCTAAACATTTCGCCGCAGCCACAAGTACAGTACCCTACGCAAACTCAAATAGCCCTCATTGGAATAAAATTCCAAAAGGGCAAACGCTGGTACGGGGTGACGGCTTTGAACTTCAGGCAGATGATGATCCCAACGATGCGTCGAAATCAGACCTGGAAATTGTTACCGATGCGTTTGACGAAACCGTAAGTGGTCGGGGGCAAATACGTAATGCCATGCATGCGATCCAGGCTACCCTTGGCCACATTTCCAATAATTTCAACAATTGGTGGACGGCAGGGCATCTCCCGCGGGCTATAGACATTCCGGGTACCACCGTGCGAAGCCGATCATTTCTGTATGCCCTGATGCCACACTGGAATGCAAAACCACAAACAACGATCGGCTTGTCTTTAGATAAGATCGCCGACCTCCTTGAAGACCTTTTTGCCGTCGCCTTGGAAACCGGGGCGGAAGCGACTGCCCGCAGACAAGGAAGAATGGAGCTTACGGGATGGGATCCTAATGCTATTGCAGCAGGGCCTATTCTCCAGGTGCAGGGAAGAGCGCCGACACAAGCCAGACTGGCAATTGTAAATTACCTCATCAATAACCCCGCTGCACCACCGCAAAGCCCGGAACTGGTCGGACTTCTTAGTTTGATCATCGCCTATCTCCGGATGGCCGACCAGGCCCTCGTTCGATCCTATGCGAAAACTATTGCACCTGTAATGGCGCGTACGGATTTTGGAGCGTTGTTCAAAATGTTGTCGCCGGTTGAACAGAACTGGTATAAGGCGAACGATGGCCAGCCGTTTTTTGACCTTGTCCGCTCAGCAACATGGCTTGCAGGTATGGCCCATGGAGATGAAGTCTTCTCCCAAGGAGTTCAAAACCCCGTACTCGGTGTAGGTCAGGCTCAAGGGCTCACAAGGGGCAAATGGATAACGGGGATCGCCAAAGGCACCGACTACCTCACGGGGAGGAAGTTTCCCGACAAGGCACAACGGAAAGACATCGAAGGATTGGGCGCATACGGAAAGAAAACAGATAAGATCACTTTACCAGGTGGTCTAAGCAAACAAGCGGCAATACTCGAGCTGCGTTCAATGCCTGTTACGAGTCTTGCAAATATTGCCGATGTTGCCGATCGTATTTGGTTATACACCTATCTTGCAAACCGGGGTGGAAATGATAAGTACGGCCAGGTGCAAGCCCAATTCTAAATCTCATTTTTTCATAACTATATGATCATTCGTATAACACCCACCTTAGCCCTGCTCCTCTTAACCTCCGTTCTCCACGCCCAAACCGACACCCTCGACATCCAAATCCCCCCCGCCTTCCCCGGCGGCGAGCAGGCCTTGTTCGATTACCTGAAAAACAACTTTAACACCCCTCCGGAAACCTACCGCACCGGCGTCAAAGGCACCGTGGCCGCAACTTTTGTGATCGACACGGCCGGTTACGTGCGCGATGTAGCCATCGTCAGGCCCCTGCATCCGGCTGTTGATGCTGAAATGCTGCGCCTGGTGCAGTCCATGCCGCGTTGGCGCCCGGGCCGGGCCAACGCCAATCCGGTGAAGGTGCGATATACCCTGCCCATGAATGTGGACATACCCCGGCGGCCACGGGGCATCGGCATGGATTTTCACCTCAATATCGGCGCCGCCCGCTGGGCAGGCAGCGTGGGCAAGTATTTTGGAACGCCTTATATGGCATACGAATCCGGCATTTTATTCCCGGCCGGGCGCTTGCGCATCGGCGTCAACATAGCGGGTGTGAATGCCGACCTGCGCGATGACCGCACCATCCGGGATGTGCCGTTCGGCAGAGGCCAGGCGTTTGTATTTGGCTGGCTGGGCCTGGAGCTGCAACGCCCCTGGAACCTGTCGGATCGGTGGATATTTTCTCCCGTTTTTTCGGCGGGCGCCACGTTTCAAAGCGATATTGTTACCAAAGGCAACAGCGCCAGGGCGCGCAGCTGGGGTTTTGGCCTGATGGCCGGGGCGATGCTCGATTGGGTTTTTGCCCGGCATACCATCGATAAAGGCGCCTACAAACTGCAACATTCGGTGCAACTGCGGGTGGGAGTGTTGCCCAGCGTGTCGTCCAATCCGATTTATGAGGGGGCAGCCGGCATCGCAGGAATCGGTTATGGTTTGCGGATGGGGAAACCATAGGCCGGGGTGCCGGGCGATCACACTGCCGGACATTTTCCGTTTAGACCTTCCAGGTTTCGCAAACCCGGAAGGCTTGGAGACATCCGAAGAACATAATGTCGTCCGGTGGTGTTCCGGATGAGCCCATTTAAGACTGCCTGCGCCGCCGGAAACTGCAAAACAAAAAATGCTGCGTGGTTTGAAAGGGCGTTACGTGCATCGCTTCCACACATTTGACACGCCGGAAAAACGGAGAAAACACTGCACTCATGGCCGCCCGGGAGTACTGGCGGATGTCCAGCCCGCTGCATTTTTTTGGTCCGGAAGGCGAAAAGGTGCCGAGCACCAGGTATCCGCCCGGGCGAACGGCGCGCTGGGCGATGTCGACGTAACGGCGGATCAGCGGCTCTATGGTCAGGAAGTGAAAGGCGGCGCGGTCGTGCCAGAAATCATATTGCCCGGCCGGCGGTTCGAACTCCGTTACGTCGCTGACGATCCACCGGACCCGGTCGGCCCGGTCGCCAAGGCGTTTCCGGGCTTTTTCAATGGCCATCGCTGAAATGTCGAGCACGGTGATATCCGTGTAGCCCAGCCGGAGCAAAGCATCCACCAGGTGGCTGTCGCCGCCGCCGATGTCGATGATACGGGCATTTTTCGGCAATTGAAAATATTCGATGAATTCAATGCTGGTGTGCGGGTAAGGCTGGAACCAACTATACGCTTCCTCGTCCTTACTTTCGTAAATTTTCTCCCAATGAGATTTACGGGCAACTTCCATGGGTAAAGGTTTAATCTCTCCGGTATTAACACGTAAATTTGTACGTATAAATGCCACGACAACTTTCAATCATTCCTCCGCGCTGTACAATGATGAAAATCATCTTTTCCCGTAAAATATACCTCGTTATCCCGACATTTTTTGCCGGCCAAAGTCTCGCCCAAACGACGATCCCGATTCCCGATACCCTTTCCGGCAATACCATTGATCTCACTTTGCAAAAAGGCGCACGGGAATTCTATCCCGGCACAGCAACCCAAACCATCGGCTATAACGGCAGTTATCTCGGTCCGACGATCATCCTTCAAAAGGGTCAGGCCGTAACGATGAATTTGCACAACCAGCTGGGCGAAGAGACCACTACCCACTGGCACGGCCTGCACGTGGCGCCGGCCAACGACGGCAGCCCGCACAATATGGTTATGCCGGGCGAAACCTGGTCGCCGTCATTTACTGTAATGGACAAAGCCGCCACTTATTGGTACCACCCGCATCCGCATGGCAAAACGCTGGCGCAGGTGGTGAAAGGCGCTGCCGGGCTGATCATCGTGCGCGACGGGGAAGAATCCGCGCTCTATCTGCCGCGCACATACGGGGTGGACGATATACCGCTTGTTTTTCAGTGGAAAACTTTCGATGCCGCCAAACAGATCGTGGAAGCGGATGAGGCCGACAATGAAGTGCTGGTGAACGGCATTGTGAATGGTTCGCTCGAATTGCCGGCGCAGATCGTGCGATTGCGCCTGCTGAACGGTTCAAGCCACCGATTTTTCAACTTCGGGTTTGCCGACAACCGCGCCTTCAAACAAATCGCGTCCGATGCCGGCCTGCTCGACGCCCCGGTATCAATGCCCCGTCTTATTCTCGGCTCCGGAGAACGCGCCGAAATTCTCGTGGATTTGAGCGGTCTGCAGGGCAATACCCTCAAATTGCGCCAGTTCGGCGCCCAGTTGCCTACCGGCTACCCCGGCGGCGCCATGATGATGGGCGGCGCCACCGGCCCGAAAGACGACACCGATTTCGATCTGCTGACCATCCATGTCGTCGCGCCCACCGCCAATCCGGCAACTACCATTCCGGCAACCCTGACTGCCAATACGGCCTGGCCGCAAGCGGGGGCTTCCAACCGGAATTTCCATTTTTCCGCGCAGCCCATGATGAGCATGACCAACTTTTTCATCAACGGCCTGAAATTCGATATGGAAACGGTCAATTTTAAAACCCAGTTAGGTAAAACGGAAATCTGGACTATCACTAACCAAACCATGATGGCGCATCCGTTCCATGTGCATGGCACACACTTTTACGTGCTGTCCGTCAATGGCGCCGCGCCGGCCGCCAACCTCCGCGGCCGCAAAGATGTGGTTGCCGTTCCGCCCATGAACGGGTCCGTCAAACTCATCGTCCGTTTCGAGGATTTCAGCGACCCGGAAATGCCTTATATGTACCACTGTCACATTCTGAGTCATGAAGACGACGGTATGATGGGGCAATTCATCGTAGACGCTGCCACAACGGAGGCCGACGAAAATATGGCTCAACATCATTTCCATGTTGCTCCCACCCTGTTGAGCGGCGACGGGGAAAAGGTGGAAATCAGCGCCCCCGATGGCCGGTTACCCCGGCAGGTGGAAGTGTACGATCAATGGGGGCGTCTGCTGCTGAGCCGGCCGAATGTCACCCGTATAACAGCTGAGCAATTTGCCGCGGGATTGAATTTTCTGAAAATTCTCTCGACCGACGGGACGGCTGTTTTTAAAGTTATAAAAGCAAATTAGTCTCCTCTCCCGGATGCGTCACTCCCGCCAATACTACCTCCGCCGCCTGCACCGCTACCTGGGCGTGACCATCGGAGTCCAGTTTCTGCTCTGGACGGCCGGCGGCCTGTATTTCAGTTGGTCGGATATGGACGAGATACACGGCGATCATCAGCGGCTGCCTGCCCCGCTGCTGGCGCCCGACACGGCAGTTTGGGTATCGCCTTCCCGGGTTATCGCTCACCTGCGGGCAACGGGCGAACGGCCTGACAGTATACTCAGCCTGCGGCTCGTACCGGTTCTCGATGCCGTTTGCTGGCAAATTACTTATATTGACCAGGATGCCCGACAGCGCCGGCCCCGGAAGACACGGCTTGCCGATGCAAAAACAGGTGTGTTAAGACCTGCTCTTTCAAAGGAAGAAGCCATCGAAGTGGCAAGCCGCCAGTTCATCGGCCGGCCGGCGATCGCTTCAGCCCGCTATCTGGAGGCTGTTCCTCCCGACCATGAATACCGGGAAAATCCATTGCCTGCCTGGGCTGTTACGTTCGGGCATCCCTCAAAAACAACCGTTTACGTGGCCGCTGAACTGGGTACCGTGGAAAAATTCCGTAACGAAAAATGGCGTATTTTCGACTGGTTCTGGATGTTGCACGTTATGGATTATGAAAGCCGCGATCATATCGGCAACTGGCTGTTGCGTATACTTTCGATCCTTGGATTGCTGACCATTTGTTCGGGTTTTACACTTTTTATCGCCTCTTCGCCACTTTTTCAGAGATGGATTGGTAAGTTTTAAAATATTTCAATTATTTTTATGAAAACCTTTTTGCGCATCCTCAAATGGTTTATTCCCAAAAAGCCGTGTTGTAAATAAATCTTTGCATTGCCTAACCACGGGAACAAGGCATGTTTGCCTCCGGAATTTTTCCGGTATATCCATAATTACGCAATTTTTATCCAAAATACCGTAAGGCTGTTGGTCCCGATGCCCCTGACCTTTGTGGCATAAAACAATTCTGTCATGGAAAACCATCAGCATCATCGCCATTCCCATACCCCAACGCAGCACCAGGTCCATCACGCCACGCACACCATGCCTGACGGCACGGTCATGCCGGGTATGAAACACGGCGGCCACAGCGGCCATACCGGTCAAACAGGCCATGACGGCCATGATCACGCCGGTATGATTACCGACTTCTTGCGCCGTTTCTGGATTTCTCTTATACTTACCGTTCCGGTTGTGGTTATTTCCCCCATGTTCCAGCACGCTGTGGGATATCACCTGGATTTTCCGGGGCGCGACGGGGTTTCCTTCGTACTGGCCAGCATCATTTTTCTTTACGGCGGCCTGCCCTTTTTACGCGGATTTTGGGATGAAGTGCGCCGGGGGGAGCCGGGTATGATGACCCTCATAGGCGTAGCCATCACCGTAGCTTATGCCTATAGTACGGCCGTGGTGTTCAACCTGGTGGAAGGCATGGACTTCTACTGGGAACTCGCCACGCTGATCGTCATCATGCTGCTGGGTCACTGGCTGGAAATGAAGTCCGTAGCCGGGGCCTCGAAAGCCCTGGAGATGATCGTCCGGATGCTGCCCGCCGAAGCCCACATGTATCACGGCAATATGCTGCACGACATGCGGGTGGATGAATTAAAACCCGGCGATCTGGTATTGGTAAAACCCGGCGAAAAAATCCCGGTAGACGGTACCGTCACGGAGGGCAACAGCAGCGTGAATGAAAGCATGCTCACCGGTGAAAGCGTGCCCGTAGTAAAAACAGCCGGCTCCAAAGTGATCGCGGGAGCAATAAACGGCGAAGGCAGCCTGAAAATCCGCGTCGACAAATCAGGGAAGGACAGCTACCTCAACAAGGTCATCGCCCTGGTACGGGAGGCACAGGCGGCAAAATCACAAACGCAGCGTCTGGCCGACCGGGCTGCCCGCTGGCTGACTTTTATCGCCCTGGGTGCGGGTTTTGCCACGTTCATTATATGGCTGCTGCAAGGGCAAACGTTTTCGTTCGCTCTCGAACGGATGGTAACCGTGATGGTCACCTCCTGTCCGCACGCGCTGGGTGTGGCTATCCCCCTGGTGGTGGCTATTTCCACGGCCATGAGCGCCCGAAACGGGCTGCTGCTCCGCAACCGCACGGCGTTTGAAAACGCCCGCCGTATCACGGCAATGGTGTTCGACAAGACCGGGACGCTCACGGAGGGCAAATTCGGCGTATCGCGCATTCAATCGCTTTTGCCGCAATACGACAACAATGGCCTGCTCTCCGCCGCGGCAGCGCTCGAACAGGAAAGTCAGCATCCCATCGCACAGGGCATCGTGACTGCGGCCAAAAACGCCGCTCTCCCGATACCAACGGTTTCGGGCTTTGCTTCCATTACCGGAAAAGGGGTCACCGGCGAAGTGAACGGGAAAAAGATCAGCGTGGTCAGTCCCGGTTACCTGAAAGAACAAAACATGGAAATCCCGGCCGGCGCGGCCGGTTCCGCCGCCGAAACGGTTGTTTTCGTTCTTGAAAACAACAAAATAGCGGGTTTTATCGCGCTCTCTGACCAAATCCGCCCTGACGCCGCCGAAGCGGTACGCCAGCTGAAAAATCAGGGGATCAAGGTTTATATGGCTACGGGCGATAACACCAGGGTTGGTCGGGCCGTAGCGGAAACCCTCGGGCTCGACGGTTTTTTCGCCGAAGTATTACCCCACCAGAAAGTAGAGATCGTGAAAGACCTGCAGGCTAAAGGCGAATACGTAGCCATGACCGGCGACGGCGTGAACGACGCCCCTGCCCTTGCCCAGGCTAATGTGGGTATCGCCGTCGGCTCCGGCACCGACGTGGCTGCCGAGACTGCCGACATTATCCTTACCGACAGCAAACCTTCCGACGTGCTCGGTCTGGTCAATTTCGGCAAAGCCACCTACCGGAAAATGGTGCAGAATCTGTTTTGGGCCACGGGCTATAACGTGGTGGCAATCCCGCTGGCCGCCGGGGTGCTGTACCCGCAGTTTGTGCTGAGCCCGGCTCTTGGAGCGGTACTGATGAGCCTGAGCACCGTCGTTGTGGCGGTGAATGCACAGTTGTTGCGACGGAGTTTGAAACAGAAGGAATCGTGAGGAATATATAACCCTCCCGGATAACCTTCCCAAACAAGCGCATACATACTGATTGACATTTTAAAACTACAGGCAATGATTAATGCGCTTATCAGTTGGTCGCTAAAGAACCGCATCATCATTTTATTGATTGCCGCGGCAATTACGGCATATGGCATCTACGCGGTGAAAAACACACCCGTAGATGCCATTCCTGATCTATCGGAAAATCAGGTCATCATTTTCACCGAATGGATGGGACGGAGTCCTCAAATCATAGAAGACCAGGTCACCTACCCGCTGCTCAGCGCGACTTCCTGCTGGCGCTTCAAAGTAAAAAACGCTACGGCAGTACGGACGTTGATTTTGTCCGTCTTGCAGAAGCCGCCCGCAACAAGCTGCTGCTTTGGGGCATGACCGAGGCGCAGTTGCAGGAACTCGAACAATCCGGCGTTTCTAAAAATACGGTGACCGTCTTTAGTCACTAGGCCGGTTATATGCTCGAACCCCCACCCGCCGAGGGTAGTTACGTGGGAGAAGGATCGACGGTGTTAAAACTTCCCGATCTGCGTACGATCTGGGTCGAAGCGCAGGTTTACGTCAGCGATTTGCCTTTTCTTGCCCAAACCCGAGAAGCCTCGGTTGCTTTGCCGTATTACCCCGGCCGCATCCTCGGGGGGAAGGTCAGCTTTGTCAATCCCCACCTCGAAACCTCCTCCAAAATAGTACTGGCCCGTGTGGAAATTGCCAATCCGAGCAATGAGTACCAACCCGGTATGCAGGCCTGGATTACACTAAAAGGCAAAACCCGCCGGGTGCTCGCCGTGCCGACCAATGCGCTGATTCAGGAAAGTCGTGGTGTCACGGTTTGGATAAAAAACGCAGCCGGCGGCTTTGAAGGTCGTATGGTGCGCACCGACATTGCCAACGAGGATTACACCGAAATCGTCGGGGGACTTGAACCCGGCGAAACCGTGGTCGTGTCGGGTGCTTATCTCCTGCACAGCGAATTTGTATTCAAAAAAGGAGCCGATCCAATGGCCGGTCATTCGATGTAAGCATCAGACATTCAATAATTGCCGGTTTTTCTATTTTTAGCCCCCGGAAAGGCCGTGGCATTGCGCAATAAGATCACTTTACCAGGTGGTCTAAGCAAACAAGCGGCAATACTCGGGCTGCGTTCAATGCCTGTTATGAGTCTT
>JAKLJF010000460.1 GCA_023151335.1 Thermoanaerobaculia bacterium
GGCGGCGGCAGTAATAGCAGTATTTCGTGCCTGGTAAGCCGTGGTGCCGTAGGGGTGGTATTCTTCGTAGGAGATGATTTGTGGGGCGAGCGGATCGCCGGTCATTTCAAGTGCTACCGAGCCTAAATGGTTGCCATATTGAAAACGGAGTAATGATGAATGATGAATGATGAATGATGAATTTTCCACAATCTTGTCTTCGACGATGAGAATGCGCTGGTCGTCGGCAAACAGGTGGTGGGTCTCGGTTTCATCAGTTAATATATTGTTCACATAGCGGCGGTATAGTTCATAGCCGCCGAGATAGACGCGCTCCCAGTACTCGTTGTCGTTGCGTTGGATGTGCTTGCGGGTGCGTTGTTTTTGGCTGTCGTACTGGTAATACGCCGTGCCGCCTCCGCCAAGGTCGAGGGTGTGGATCATGTCGCGGTAGTCCCATCGGTTGCGCCGCGCCGCAGGCACGTTGGCGAAATTGAGCATGGAGCCGTGGGTGTCGTAGGCGTATTCCACGGCGTCGATGGCCGGGTTGTCGCCCAGCCAGGTGCGCAGCAGGCGGTTGCTGTGGGGGTCGGTGTAGTAATGCCGCGTCCAGGAGCCGCTTTGATTTACCAAACCATTTTCACCCTTGGCAATGTGCTGCATGGTGATGAAATTGCCCGCAAAATCGTAAGTGTAGTATTGGTCGTAGTTGCGCAAAGCCCGGCCTTCGCTGCCGAAGTCATGGGACGGCATTTCGTCTACCTGTCCGTAACCTTTGGGAGCGGAGTGGGCATTGGCGTTCTCCCGTCCGGAGGCGGCTATGAGCCGGTACAGCGCGTCGTATTCGTAGCGGCTGCGCGGCTCCACCATTTGGTTGTTGAAAAACACCGGCTCGTAGGCTTCGTCGTGTATTTCCGTGATATTGCCCGAAGGGTCGTAGGTATAGTGCAGTTGTTGCAGTACCTGCGGGTCGGCCAGGCCGGCGTGGTGCTGCGGGAAATCGGGGTCGTAATGATGCCGCGTAGTGCGCAGTTGCGTCAGGCGGAAGGTCTGCGGGTCGTAGTGGTAGCGGGTGGTGGTGCCGTTGCCGTATTGGATGCGCGCGCGTTGTCCTTTTTCGTTGTATTCGATGCGGCGAATGGCCTGGGTAATCTGTCCGCGCACACTCAGGGTTTCGCTTTCCAGTACGCCGCGCCGGTTATAGGTGGGGGTGTAAACAGCCGGTTCGCGACCCTCTAAATGCCAGTTTTCTAAGCGGGTCATGCGGTTTAAGGCATCGTATTCAGTGCTTTGTACAAAATCATCCGCGGAGAGGTGGCCGGAGGGTGTTCCTTCCGCATAATCCCTCCAGTCCATCGTATGCACAGCCGCATCGGCAAGCAGTTGCCGCCGGCTTCCCAGTAGATTGCCTTTGAAATCAAAAGCCGCGGCCTCTGTGCGCCCTTCCGGGCCGAGCACAACCACGGCCTGTCCGCGCAGGTTGCGGGCTTCCGGGTTGGATATGCTTTCGCCATACACGGTGCGGCCAATTTCTTTTTCCGCTTCGTTGTCGATGCGCAGCCATTGGCGGGTCGGGCGGCGCAGCGCGTCGTACTCCGCGCGCATCACGCGCTGTTCAGGCGCCCCGGCGTATTCGTTTTCATCCCAGGCGTATTCATCCCAGGCGTACATGGGCTGCCCCGTGCAGTCGGGCAGCATCCAGCGGTCGCCGGCCTCGTTGCTGTGCTGGAAAAGCAGGTTGCCGGCGATGTCGTAAGCGGGGCAAAAATCCTCGGTCGGGTCGGCGCCGGGCCGGGCCGGTACCGTGTAGCGCATCACGAGATTGCCGCGGGCGTCCTGTAGCCAGAGGGGTTTGCCTTCGGCGTCGAGTTTGGTGTAGGTGCGATATTTTTCGTTTTCAAGGGTAAACCCGTTATGGCCGTCCGGCTTGCGGTAGCGGTTGTGCGCGATGGCCACCACTTCGCGGCCTAAGCTGTCCAAGTGGGTTTCGTTCGGCGTATCGGCGTGGATTTTCGCCAGAAAAGCCGCGCGGCGGTCGGGATCAGCGGGCGGGTCGGCTGTTTCTTCCCGGTCGGGGTCGCCGCCCCGGTTGGCAAACCATTGGCTTTCCAGCACTGTGTCGTTGGCATCATAACTGCGCATAAACCAGGGCGAAAATTCCACCCGGCTGAAGGTTCCGTCGGGCATCTCGGTGCGCACGGTACGGCCGGCGGCGTCGTAGTAGATAATGGGTGTCACGCCTACTTCCCGCGAAGCCTCCTCCGCGCTCCAGGTTTGCTGCGGACTGAAGTACGGTTCATATTGCTTTACGGGTTTGCCCTTGTTGTTCAGCACGGTTTTACCGTTGGTGATCCAACGCAGGGGAAGTTCGCGTTCCACCCAGGTTTCATTTTCCCGGTATCGCACGGGCCCGGCTTCGGCCATAGCCTTGGCCAACAACACTGCGCCGCTGCCGTCACTGTATTCAAATGCAGCCTGAACCGGGCTTATTTCGGCTGTTTGCAAAGCTGCCACGTGTTTTTCCCGCAACAAACCGGCGGCGCAGGCGGGATGTTGCCCGTAACGGGCAAGACCCGATTCGTCGGTCGTTTCGCCCATATAGTACAGATGCCGCGCCGTGGCGCCGCCCAGCAGTCGGCGGGCCTCGGCTTCGTCGTATTCGCCGGTAAAAAAGCGGCGGATGGTTTCGGCGGGAGGATGCAGCAGCGCGTCGTCGAAATCGTCAAAGGAATCGCCTTCCGCGCCTTTGCCGCGCAGGGCCATCGCCACGGTCATGCCGAGAATGTCGAAGGCCGCTTCCGACAGGTTGCCGTTGGGGTCGCGCAGGCGGGTGGGCGCGAGCACGCGGTAGTCGAACGCCTCCACCGTCACGGTGTTCCCCAGCGGGTCGCGGCTGCTTTGGTGGTACAGGTCGAGCGGGTCGTACGTGAGCACGGTGGTATTGCCGAAGGGATCGGTGTAGCGTTCGGGCAGGTAATAATGCAAGGCGGCGTCGCTGTTGAATCCCGCAATGCCGGAGCGTACCCACCAGGCGCCGGGTTCTTCTGCAAACTGGTGGTAGCCGCCTTCCCGCAGCACCCGTTCGAGCATGGCAGCGTACGTTTCCCCGGATTGTTGCAGGCCGGGCAGTTTGTCGCCCAGAACGGCAGTCAGCAAGTCTTCCGTCAGGGCAATCTTGTAGGATTCGTAGGGCAGTCCCAGGCGGTCGAGTTGGCCGAAAGGCAGATGGCCGGCCAGGTTTTCGTCGGGTTGGCCGACCAGGTTTTCGTCGAAAAACAACATTCGGACGTGCTCCACGAGGCGTTTTTGCAGGCTGGTTAAGTTGGGCAGCGTGTGGTAGGCAATGGATTCCACTTCTTCCGCTATTTGCGCTGCCCGCAATTCGGTCAGGCTGAAATAATGCCCCGGGGCCGGCTCCAAGACGGTCAACTCATACGTTTTGACCTCGCAGGGTACGCGCAGGCGATAGTCATGGGGAGTGATGACATCATTGGTATACCGGTTTTCCGTATAAGCGATGTGCAGTTCGTTTTGTACGCTTTGGATGAGCGTTTGCGCGCTTTCGGGCACCAATGGATTATTCAGGGTCGCATCCTGCCGGCGCGGGTAGCCGATGGCGACGGCTTGCAGCACGTTGCCCAGTTCGTCCATGCGCAGGTTGAGCGTATGGGCGATGCGCGGGGAAATCTCCCCCCAACCCTCCCGACCTTCAGTCGGGACAGGCTCTCCTGAAGGAGGGGGAGTCAGGCCCAGCTCGTAATGGTAGGTGATCGCCTCGCTTTCCGTCACTAAAAACACGCTGTGGGGGTTTTTACCCCGGGGCTGAAGGCGTTGGATATGGCAATTGTGAAAAGCAGTGGAAAAGAGCCGCACCCGCCGGTCGGTCACGCGGCCATTGTCGTCTACGGCTAATTCGTAGGATTCCGTACGGAGGGCCATGCCCTTGCAGGCGCGCAGGGCTTCGCGGTATTCGTCGGCGCTGAGGTCTTCTGCGTCGAGGTCGGGTTCGGGCAGTTCGTTTTCGCGAAAACCGCCGCCGTTGGGCCGGAAGTACTCGCGTTCAAACTGGTTCAGGATACGGTCACGGCTCAGGAAGGCGCCCGTGTGGTACCAGGTGACGGTTTTTACCGGCGGCTGGTACAGGGTTTTGTCTTGCGTGATATAGGGGCTGTTTTCATTTCCGGCGGCAAAGTGCCCGAAATCCTCGATGTCGGTTTGTTCCACCCGCCCGAAGCCGCGAAACTCGCGTTCGGGGTGGTCGTAATAGCCGTGGTGGTAGCTGTAGCGGTTGGAAAAACGGGTGTTGCGCCATTTATCCTCCACGGTCACGCTGCGCACCACCTGCACCGGGAAAGGCAGTTTGGTGATCCAGGGCCGGCCGGCTTTTTTGTCTTCCAGATAAAAAAACGTCGAGTTGTCGTACGTCCAGCGGGTTTCTTTGCCGAGGTTGTTTTTGTAAAAATTCAGGATATGCGGCTTTTGTCCGCCCATCAGGTCGATGTAGCGCAGGGGTTCGCCGGCGTTGGCGGGCAGCGGCGACGACCACACGATACTGGCCGTGCCCTTGCCGAGCAAGTCGGTCACGTTGACCACGTTGGGCTGGGCGACGTCGAAAAACGGCTCAATGTCGCAGGGTTCGCTCCAGGCATTGCCACTGCAGTTGAGCCAGGCGCGGAAGCGAGTTTTACCTAAGTAGATCAAATCCGTAGCGCCGGTGCCGCTCAC
>JAKLJF010000461.1 GCA_023151335.1 Thermoanaerobaculia bacterium
TAGTTACAGCGGCGCCCCTCTCCTCTGAATTGAGCAATTTGAAATCAACCCTTCGTTTTTCGCAGAGCGCCTTTTCTTGTTCGGCAGGTACCCCGCCGGAGTCTTTGCCGTTGCCATTCAAGCGAATGACGTGCCGGATCAATCCTTTCCGGAGCAGAGAGTCTAATTGTTCCAGGGTGAGTTGCGCGGAGCGAAAATTATAACGTTCGCCGGGCACCTTAAACACATAACCCGGCAGGTCGATGTCGTGCAAATGAGGGCGTTCCCGGCCGGCGTATTTTTTATTGGCTTCCTCAAGTACCCAGGCTACGCAAAGGCAAAATCCGAAGAACAGCAGGTTACGGAAAAGGCCGGGTGTTCCGGATTTAGGAGCGACACGTTTGGGTTGGCTCTTTTTCATATCGAATCCCGGAGTTAGCGACACCGATAAATAACCATCGCCACAGACGACAAATACACCTCCCCACATTGGCCACCGGTATTGACTATTTTTGCTTTACCGACTTCAAGCGTATCGGGCCGATAGGCGGATATTGGCCGGCTCGGATCCCGGTGCTGTATCTGCCCCAGTATCTCAGCATTCAACTTTTCGATATTTGGGATTTTACTGTACCTGACATCTTCGCCATGTTCATCGGCAAAGGTTCCATTGCTAAATTTCCCGCACAGGAAATCGTTGATTGAAATTTCGAAGAAGACCATATCGGTAGCCTTGATTTGGATGAATAGTATTTGCCGTTAAGCCTGTTTTCTGAGGTATTTTCCCGAAACCCATTCTTGCCGGTTTGCAGCGATTCTGCACCAGTTATTCTTTTCCTCGTACACCCGCAGGACGGCCCCGGTGGACGTGACATTTATCCGGCGACCGGACACATCCGGTTTGTCCCGGATGTTGAGGTTATTGGTTGTCACGGTTGCATAGTAGGCGACGGATAGCGGTGGCTGATCGGGTTGATGGTCAAGGATCGCCTGGACATGCGGGAGGAAATTCGTTTCCGCCGCTTCGACGGTGTTGCCGCCAAAGAAATTCGAGCCCGGGCAGGATTTAGTCATGCCGGCGCCGTTGGTGCGTTGGCCTGTTTTCAGGTCGAACCAGTGGTGATACACGACTTGATTGGAATTGACCGGGATTCTGAAACGCCGGCACAGCGCCGCGGCTACCTGTAAAATGGCCTCGCGCTGTTCCGGCCGCATTTCATCGCCGCCAATATCAAAGTTGCCGATGTTCTCGATGCAGATGGAATGCGCATTGAATCCGAAAATACAGGCCGGAGAAGATTCCAGGCTCCTGCCGGTGACGATCATACCATCGGGGAAAACGCTGAAATGCTGACCGATGTCCTGCCAGCCGTTCATCAGGGTATGAAAATTCTGCATCCCCTTTTGCACGGCGAAATGGTTTTTGCCGTTAAAGCCGGCATAGTTTGGGGCGTAGGTGTGATGCAACTGTAAGGTAAACACCGTCCGGGCAACACTCTGTGCGGCAAGCCAGGCTTCAAACCCGGCCGGTGCGATTAGCGTAAAACCGTATTGCTTGGTCATGTAGTGCGATTTTTTCTGAAAGACAAAAGCCGGGCAGGGCGAGGCTGAAATTCTCCTTTGGGGGGCTTGATGTGCTCATGGCCTTTAGATGCCCTGCGCCGGCGGTGTTTTTTAGCAGGCCATTGTTTGTGGTTGCAAATATGGTTCTTAAACAAATAAAAAACAACACTTTCCAGAAAATTTTCGATCTGTTATCAAAAATTGAAACTGGCGAGATTCAGAACCTGATCGCGGCTGTTTCCAGCATCAATGCCGGCGTTGATGTTGGTCACTATTGCGCGCAGTGGCCCACCCTAACTTTGTCAGCGTATTTGTAACCCTGATCGGCTATTTTGCAGGGCATCAGTATCCACGCACCCCGATATTTGGCGTAGCGCCATGCCCGACCACCATTTTTACGTTTGGCATACTGCTGGCTGCCGAACGCCTCCGGTGGTACCTGTATTTGATCCCGCTGCTCTGGGCGTTCATCGGAACGTCGGCCGCATTTGTGTTGGGGGTGCGGGAAGATTTCGGGTTGGCGGCCGCTGCTATCATTTTTGTCGGTTTTCAGTTTTCGCGCCGCTTTTACAAGGCGAATATGCACAGCATTGATTGATTCGAGAGCAATATCCGCATCAGGTTTAGAAAGTTTAGAGGGTTGACGATTCCCCCCTAAAACTTTCTAAACCATCTAAACCAATAATTTTACAACTGATACTTCAACAATTCCGCCAACGCCAACGCCGTCTCACGCTCCAACTCCAGCAAGCGGTCGCGGCTTTCGTAGAAAATAGATTGCTCTACGAAGTATTCCAGGGTGGTGATCTGACCGGCTTGAAAGGCATTATCCAATAGTTCCAGGTTGTTTAGCGACGCTAAGTTTTGGCGGTATTCATCCTGGTCGGACTGCGCGGCACGGTATTTTTCATACATCCGTTTTACTTCGTAAAAAAGCTCGTTGCGGTGCGTTTCGATTTCGGCGGCGTAATAAGCCGTTTGCAGTTGTTGCTGCGCCACGCGGTTTTTGTTTTCCCAAAGCGGTACGCTCAGACCGACGTGCAGGCCGTGGAAATTTTGGCCCAAAATGCCCTGGTAGTGATAGCCCGCCTCCATTTTTGGCAGCGCGAGGGCTTTGGTCAGCGCCACCTGCACGGCGCCGACCTGCTGCTGGTTTTGCAAAAACTGCAAAGTCGGGTCGGTGGATTCTATGGTTTGTTCCAATGATTCGAACGCGGGCAATGTCGTCACGGGCGGGTACAGGGTATCCGCAAATGCGATGGCCGTACCGCCGTTCAGTTCGGTCAGTTTGGTCAGGTGCTCCGCCGTTTCCGCCGCGATGCGTTTCAGGTCGGTTTGCAGGTTGATCACCTGGTGGCGGGCTTTGTTCAGGTCGAGCTCCGTGGCGTCGCGGGCATCGTATTTTTTTTGGTAATTGTCCAAAAACTGCTGTGCTGCCGCCATCCGTCGGGTCAGTTCCGCCTTTCTTTTATTCAAAAAGATCAAATGCAGGCAGCTCAGTTTGGCTTCCAGCAAAATGTCCTTGCGGAGCAGTTCGCTTTCAAAAACGAATTGCCCCGATTTCAAATCCGCCAATTTTCGTCGCCGGGGGTATGCTGTCGGGTAGTCGAACGGCTGCGTCACGGTCAGGTCATTTTGGTTGCCCGCCGAATTGGGAAAGCCTTTCAGAAAGTCGTAACTGATTTGTGGATCGTATAGGAACAGCCCCGTTTGCAGCTCTTTTTGAGCGGCTGCTACCCGTTGTGTTTCCGACCGCAACATTCTGTTGTTGCCCGCTATTTGCGAAAGCACGGCGTCGAGGGCGCTTTGGGCGGAAAGGTTTCCGGTGAAAAGCAGCAGCAGCGTGGCCCCCCACGTAGACTTTCCAAGTTTTAAAAACTTGGAAAGTCTGACAGCGCGCGAAGAATTATATGGTTTGTGCATCTTTTTTCCTTTTTGATTGAACGATAAAATACACCGCCGGGATGATGAAAATATTGAGCAGGGTCGAACTCAGCAGCCCGAACAAAATCACTTTGGCCATCGGGCTCTGGATTTCGTTGCCCGGCTCGTCGCCCGCCAGGGCGAGCGGAATGAGGGCAAGGGCCGCCGTGAGCGCGGTCATCAAAATCGGGGTCAACCGGTCTATCGAGCCGTGAATGACGGCCTCGAACAGCGACCTGCCTTCGCGCTGCATGGTCTCGTAATGCGACACCAGCAGGATACCGTTTCGGGTAGCCACGCCGAACAACGTGATAAATCCGATGATTGCCGGAATGCTCAACACGCCCGACGTGAACCAGATGCCGACTACGCCGCCAATGAGTGCGAGCGGCAGGTTGATGAGAATAATACCCGCCATGCCCAAGTCTTTAAACTCCTGGAACAACAACAGAAAAATGACCAACAGCGCCAGCAACGAAGCGATGAACAGGGTGCGAGAAGCGGCTGCCTCGCTTTCGAACTGGCCGCCGTACTCGATGTGATAGCCTTCCGGCAAACGCACGTTGTCGCCTACTTTTTGCTGAATATCGTTCACCACACTGCGCAAATCGCGCCCGGCGACGTTGGCCGACACCACGATCTTGCGCTGCACGTTCTCGCGGTTCACGGTGTTCG
Source organism: Thermoanaerobaculia bacterium (assembly GCA_023151335.1). Lineage (GTDB taxonomy): Bacteria > Bacteroidota > Bacteroidia > Chitinophagales > Saprospiraceae > M3007. Next base: position 4,141 of record JAKLJF010000461.1, read on the forward strand.
GACCGGTGTTGGATTGCACGTCAGCAACGTAGGACAGCGGTATTTTTTGCCCGTTGCCGGCGTCGATCAGGGTATTCCGGATGTTTTCGATGGTCGAGCGATGGTCGCCGTTGTATTTCAAAACCTGGTCGAAACGTTTTTCGCCCTCGAATACTTCCCCGGTTTTTTCTCCTGCCAAAGCCACGTCCACAAATTCAATAAAATCGGCGGTCCGTATGCCGTAACGGGCGAGCATTTCCCGGTTGCCTTTGATTTGTACCTGCGGTATCTCAATTTGCGGCTCTACGCTCAAATCCACTAAACCGTCAACCTCCTGGATGTTATTTTTGATTTCGTTGGCCAGCGCGTACATTTTTTGCAAATCCAAGCCGAACAATTTGATGGCGATGTTGGCCCGGGTGCCGGAGAGCATGTGGTCGAGGCGGTGTCCGATGGGCTGTCCGATAGTGATGTTCGCACCGCTCACGCTCTTGAGTTTTTCGCGTACATCGGCAAGAAACGTTTCGCGGTCGCGGTCTTTCAACACAAAAGGCGCATCTATTTCGGCGGCGTTCACCCCCT
>JAKLJF010000462.1 GCA_023151335.1 Thermoanaerobaculia bacterium
GAAAGTTTTCCGCAGGTGGTGAATTTCGGGATGGAAAAGATCAAACAAATTCACCAGCATCCCGATTTCGACCTGGCCGCTTTTCTGGACTGGCTGCCGCCCATGCTCATGCGGCAGGACGTGGCGCCGTCGGTCAAAAAGGCGTTGCAGGTATTCGACTACTTTTTCAAAACCGCGCCCGGCCGCCGTCTGGACCTGCTCATCGCCGCTGCCGATGTTTTGGTGATGCCGGACCTGGAACTGCAACAACAAGCCGTCAGGCGGATATTGAAAAACGGGCAGGCGGGCGATGCCGCGCTCGTCGAAAAACTGGAAGGCTATCAGTCCCGGATGCTGGGCAATATCCGGCAAAGCCTGGTTCCGCTCATGGGCGAACCGGCAGTCGCCGGGGCGGATGCGGCAGCCAAAAATATCTACCGGTACCAACCACCGGAATACCGTTTGCTGGAAGAAAAAATAGTTCTGCCCGAAAGCTGGAACGAAGTCATGTTTTTGATCAGCCGCTACCTTTCCGCCCGCGAGCCACTCGACGCGGAGCTGATCCTGAACACTTTTCAAACGCGGACGCATCTTTTCCCCGCCGACAGCAGCGCACAATTGAAGCCATTTTTGAAGCAGATTGCCTACTGGGACAATCCCGGATATGTCGAAATGAACAACTTCATGAATGGCTTTTTGCTGGCCGATCCGGCATTCATGCGCCGGCTCGACGCCGGGCCGGAAACCCACATCCGGAAACTTCGCGTTCCCGCTCCCTATATTTTCAGGCACCTGATCGGCCTGACACGGCGCAAAATCGTGCGGCGGTCGCCGCTGCCGCTGCTCTGTTTCCCGACGCACCGCCCGTTTTGGGTCGAGCCCAAAACGCTCGTGCAACGCCTGCTCGACTACCAGGCCGCGGGCGAAAAAGCGGACCGGCTCGATCTGGCCGTCGCCATCAGCCGGATGCCCCGTGAAAACGCCGGCGAAGCCGTCGGACTGCTGCCGCAGTTGAACCCCGAACTGCGCCGCCTGATGGAATTTTGTCTCGGAACAAACACGCAGATTTTTCTGAAAAACGAAAACTGGCGCTCAAAACTGTTGTCGCTCGTCGGCAGAGCCAGCGAAGACGCCGCGGAAATCGCGCTCTGGGCCGTTACCGCGCGCACCTTCGACCCCGACGGCATTTTCCCCGAATTTGAAAAAACAAGTTTGGGCGAAGTACCGAATGTGGCGCGACCGTTTTCGCCCGAAATCCGTTTTGTGCGACACCCTAAACGGGAAATCCCCCCCCGCTGGAAGGGTGGCAAACCGGTTATCATCCCCGCATCTACCGACCTGAATATCCCGCTACCGCCATACCGGGCATTGCCCCTGCACCTGCTGTACAGCGCCGGTTTATTTGAAAGGAACAAGAACAACGATTGGCGCTGGGGCGAAGCGCCCGAAAACGCGCTCGCGTTTCTGCACAGCCTGATACCCCAAAACCCCGCCCCGCTGGTTTGGCATTGCATATTTGCCCAATCGGGTTTTGCGCCGCTGCTCCAGGCCATCCGCCGCCCGGAAACCCGGTGGAAGCCCCCGGTAGGCTTTGCGTTTTGTATGGCTTTTTACGATGAAAACAAACCGGTGCGTTTTCAGGCCGGCGAGCTATTGCATTTTCTGATCGAAGAAAACCGGCTCGATGCCGCCCTTTTTGGCAGGCAGTTGGGCGATTTTGTTTTTGCCAAATTCAGCGTGCTCGCCCGCCTGCTCGAAGGTTTGGAAAGCGTGAAAGACGTCTCGCCGAAGCACAACGCCGCGCTTTTCGAGGTTTTGGACGGCCTGTTTGCCCAATTTTATGAAAATGCAAAGTCGGTGCACGATGAGCCCCTGCCCACTAATTTCAAAAAACTGGTGGAATATTATGCCGATCTGCAGGTCAAAACCGGCCGCCCGGCTTCTGCTGCCGCGCTCGTTTGTTTCCAATACCTGGAGGAAAATGCGGCGCTCAAAAAACTCGTTTCACAAATAAAATCCGTGAAAAAATGACCGACCTCGAACTCGTTTACCGCGGCGTTTCCACGCTTGAAAAACAGGGCGGCATGCACAAACTCTTGCTCGCCCACCAAACCGAAATTGAAGAGATCAACCAGATCCCCTGCTTTTTTTGGGGCACCCTCACCGACGCCTACACCACCGCAAAATGCTGGACGACAATTTCGAGGGTCGTGAAAAGTAATTTCGGACCCGTACCGCTCACTTTTCTCCGCGACCCCATCGTAACCGCCGGAACCGAACGCCTGCGCTTCGAAGGTTTTTCGTCGTGCAACGGCGTGTACGTGCGCCTCGACATGAAACCCGAAGCGGTGGACGGCGAATTCATCGCCAGCGGAACGACCAACGTGGATTTCAACGACCCAATGCTCAACGCCCTCAACGCCATTCAGAAAAACGAGCGCGTGATATTGGCCGTCGGCGAAAAGGAAATGCAGGTCATCAGCGAAAAATCGAAAGCGGTGGAAAAAAAAGTGCGGCTGCCGATGCGCTGGATCAAGGGTTTGAGCAGCGTCCAGTTATACCTGGCCGACATGGCGTTGAAATTTGAAATGGGCAAAATCCAGGCCATCCAACTTTTCCAGTATTTGCCGAAGGGCAACCTGAAAGGCGACTTTTTCCTCGAAAAACGCGGCGAAAAATTCCTGTTCACCACACATGCCACCCCGGGCAGCGTCCGGATCGGCGGCATCGCCCGGCTGCGCCTGCTGGAAGGGCTGCTGCCGCTGCTCGAAAAGGTCTCCGTTTTTGAATCCGCCGACCGCCAAACCTGCGCTTTTGTCTGCGATTTCGGCAAAATGCAGCTGCTCATGGCTTTCTCGCCGGAAGCCAACCGGGGATTTTCAGGCGAGGGGAAAGCCCTCGGCAACCTGACCCAAAACCTGCCCGTAGAATGGGTGTACGCACTCGGCGGGCTGCTGAAATCGAACGAGATTTTTGATCCGCTGGCCATCTCGTTCGAACACGACCTCGATTTCGGCACGGTGGATAACCTGACGGCGGGGCTGTCGAGCATGGGTTTGCTGGGTTACGATCTGACTGCCGGCCTGCATTTTTACCGGCGGCTGCCGTTCAAAACCGAGCGGATCCTGAGCCTTAACCCGCGCCTGAAAAATGCCCGGAAACTGCTCGACAAGGAGCAGGTAAAAATCGTGGAAAAACGCGGAACCTACCTCGAAGCGCGGGTGCGCGGCGCCGATGTCTGGCACAAAGTGGTACTGGATGCCGGGACGAATTTCTGCACCTGCAACTGGTTCACCAATTACCAGGGGCAGCGCGGCATCTGCAAACATATTCTGGCAGTGCGGATGCTGGAAAACTGATCGCTGCTTTATCTTGGGCGGTTGAATATCCTTTTTTCATCGAGCCTGTTCCTGCTGGCGGGTATAGCCCTGCTCTCTGGGATACAAATATTCATCGCAAATTTTGTGCGGGGTATGCAAACCAGCGACGGAAATCTCACCCGGCGGATGTTGCTGGCGGCTTCTATTCATTCTAAAACAAGGTTTAAAGCATTATTTCCAGCGTCTGCATTTCTTTGCCCTTGCCGCCGGCCATCACTTTGGTGATCTTATCGTTGTCCAGATGCAGATTCACTTGTATCAGACTGGGCGAGGGCGGCTGCATAAACCAGCCTTGCTGGATCAGGAACTGTTCTTTTTTCACGCCCAATATATCGAACAAATAACAGGCCAGGGGGCCGGCAGCCATGCCGGTGCCCGCTTCTTCCGGGATACCGTATCTGGGCCCAAACATACGGCTGTTGGCGTCCCTTTCCGGGTCATCGGTTTGGGTGCAAAAAACATAGTATCCAATCAGATCGTACCGGTCGCTGATGCGGATGATGGCGTCGAAATCCGGAACAATTTTTTCCAGGGCGCTCTGATCCCGCACCGGAATGATGGCGAATGCGTTTCCCGTATTGACGACCGTAACAGGGCCATGCAGTAAAATATCGTGTTCGCTCAGTCCCAACGATGCCAGAATGGGATTGATGTCTGGCCCGGCGTCGGTATACAGGGGCGGTTTTTGCTCCATAAATGCCAGATCGCCGTCGAGCAGGATTTCCCGGTTCCCGTCGATCGTCTCTTTGGAGGAGTGTATGCCATTGATCTTTCCCAGGCGGGCAAGGTAGGAAAAGGTGGCGATGGTGGCATGCCCGCAGTGGGGGATTTGGCGGGTGGGAGTAAAAAAATCGAGTTTGAAATCGGCCGTAGTCGAGGCCGATACAAAGGCCGTTTCCGATAAGCCGACTTTCGCGGCGATCCGCAATTTTTCTTCGTTTGTCAGGCCGTCGGCGTCCAACACAACGCCGGCCGGGTTGCCGCCCCTGTTACCGTCTACAAAGGCATTCAGGATGTGTACTTTTACAGAGAGGGTATCTTTCATCCGGGTAAATTTTATTTTATCCATACGCCTTCGGACTCACCCCCGTCCACTTCTTGAACGCCCGGCGGAACACGTTTGGCTCCATATAACCGAGTTTGTACGCGATTTCGTTCACGGTCAGGCCGGGTTTTTTCAGCATGCCGATAGCCAGTTCCGATTTTACGGATTCCACGATAGACTGAAAGGTGGCGCCCTCCTCTTTCAGGCGGCGCTGCAGGGTACGGGGCGTCACGTGCAGTTGTTCGGCCACTTCGGGCAGTTGGGGGATGGTGGAAACGAATTTCTTCAGGATC
>JAKLJF010000463.1:0-2354 GCA_023151335.1 Thermoanaerobaculia bacterium
CAATTTTTAAACGAAAGACAACGACATCCTACAATGATCCTTGGATTTATCAGCGATCTCAGCACCTACGGTTCTATTTTTCTGATCATCTGTGTCGCCGCGGTCTGTTTTTACGAGGCTATTAACGGTTTTCACGACACGGCTAACGCCGTGGCCACCGTGATCTATACCAAAACCATGAAACCCGGCTTTGCAGTGGTCTGGTCGGGCGTGTGGAACTTCCTGGGCGTGTGGATGGGCGGCATAGCCGTGGCGATGGGCATGATCAAAATGTTGCCGCTCAACGACCTGATGGCCCACGGCCTGGGCGAGAATATCGTGCTGGTCATGTCGATTCTGGTGTCGGCCATCGTCTGGAACCTCGGCACCTGGTATTTCGGCATTCCCTGTTCGTCGTCGCACACTATGATCGGTTCGCTACTGGGCGGCGGTTTCGCGTTCTGGGTCATTCACGGCGGGGCGGGCGTCAACTGGCTGAAAGCGCGGGACATCGGTCTGTCATTGTTGTTTTCGCCGGTTTTCGGCTTCTCCATGGCCATCCTGATGATGTATTTACTGCGTACCTACATCAAAAACAAGGCGATTTTTAAAGAACCCGATCCGAAAAAAACGCCCCCCTGGTGGATCAGGGGCATCCTCGTCATTACCTGCACCCTGGTCAGTTTTTTTCACGGCTCCAACGACGGTCAGAAAGGCGTGGGGCTGATGCTGGTGGTGCTGATCTCTTTCCTGCCTATGCAGTTTGCCCTCGACAACCGGATATCGCGCGATGAGATTCACCGCTCGGTCGCCTCGGTGGAAACGGTCATTCGCGGCGCCACGCCCGACAGTTTGCTCGACGCCAGGAATAAAGCGCTGCTGGCCTCCGCGGCTACCGTAAAAGCCAAACTTGAAAAAATACAAACACAGGACGACAAGGATACCCGGCTTGGTTTGCGGAAAGATATTCAGCGGCTCGTTAAAGACCTGGAAGGCGGTATCAGCCATGACGTCATCAGCGGCGATGGCGTCAAAACCGTCAAGGCTGAGATCGGCCGGCTGAAAAAAACCTATGAATTTGCCCCTATTTGGGTGATGCTGGCCATCGCGCTGTCGCTCGGTATCGGTACCATGATCGGCTGGAGACGCATCGTCGTTACTATCGGCGAGCGGATCGGGAAAACCCACCTCACCTACGCACAGGGGGCTTCCGCCGAACTGATCGCCAGTATGACCATCGGGCTGAGTACCTGGTTCGGGCTGCCGGTGTCCACCACCCACGTCCTGTCGTCGGGCGTCGCTGGTACCATGGTAGCTTCGGGAGGCATCCAGAACCTTCGGAAAAAAACCATTAAAAATATCGCGCTGGCCTGGCTGCTCACGTTGCCGGTGACTTTCGTGCTCGCGGCGGTGTTGTACTGGTTGTTCCGGGCTTTTGTCTGAAAAGTTTACCTTCGCCGGTATAATCGTTTTCCAAATTATGCATACCGGCATCCAGCCCCGGCAGGTGCAACATGATTATTCCCGCCATTTGCACCGGCATGTGACATTCGACATCTATTTACCCCCGGATTACGAGGCCGAACCGGAGCGGCATTATCCCCTCCTGTTGTTCAACGACGGGCAGGATCTGGCCACGGCGGGCTTGGGCAATACGCTTTACTCGCTCATTTACCACGCCAAAATACGCCCGGTAGTTGCAGTGGGCGTGTACGCCGGGCGGGGCCGGCGGCACGAATACGGCACCACGCGGCAGGCAGATTATAAAGGCCGGGGCGACAAAGCCCCGCATTACCGCGACTTTATACTGGATGAACTGCTGCCTTATTTACGCGAAAAATGGCGCCTGTCCGTCCTCCCCGAAGATAACGTGTTTGCCGGGTTTTCCCTCGGCGGCCTCTCGGCCTTCGACATTGCCTGGGCACACCCGGAAATATTCGGCGCCGCCGGCGTATTCTCCGGCTCCCTGTGGTGGCGCTGGGCCGACGTGGATCCCGCCGACCCCGACGCCTGCCGGATCATACACGACGTGGTGCGCACCAGCACCGGCGCGCGTCCTAACGCCCAACGCTTCTGGTTCCAGGCCGGCGCCCTCGACGAAACCGAAGACCGCAATAACAACGGCATCATCGATGCCATCGACGATACCCTGCACCTCATCGAAGCCCTGAAAAGCCGGGGGTATCCCGACCAACAGATCCGATACCTGCAAATGGAAGACGGGGCCCACGACCCGCTCACCTGGGGCCGGGCCATGCCTGACTTCCTGCGCTGGATGTTCCCTTATTAAATGTGGTCAATGTGGTCAATGTGGTCAATGTGGTCAATGTGGTCAATGTGGTCAATGTGGTCAATGTGGTCAATGTGGTCAATGT
>JAKLJF010000463.1:2454-4352 GCA_023151335.1 Thermoanaerobaculia bacterium
AATGTGGTCAATGTGGTCAATGTGGTCAATGTGGTCAATGTGGTCAATGTGGTCAATGTGGTCAATGTGGTCAATGTAAATTTGGCGGCTAAATATCGGGATAAGTTGGAAATCGGAAGTATGCCGATTTTTTCGTCCCGGCATTTCCTGCAAAGCAACGAATTACAGGTTTAAATCGTCATCTCAGAGCGGTTGTGCAAAAAGTCGGAGCAAAGGAAAACATGAATCGGAGTGGGCAATATTATTATTTTGGATTCGTCGCGATTTTAGACTTTCCAAGTTTTTAAAACTTGGAAAGTCTGCACGATAACGAATAATATTTCCAAGACTTTCAACAGCCACCTTGCGTAATGATTTTTTACACAACCCCTCTGCGCGATAACACCCGGCACAATCATCCCGGCACAGCCCTGTAACATACTCAATCATTTGCTTATGAAAAAGAAACTAATTCTCTTATTCCTGCTGGCCGCTTTCATGTCCGGTCACGTTTATGGCCAGTACACCGACGGTACGGCGATCATCACGGCTCTGAATAAACGTGTCCGGGAAGTACCGAAGGGTATGTTTACCCTGGAATCCAGATTCAAATTCGCGGATGGGGAAGACACGATCACGCACCGCGGGGTATGTTACTTTTTCCGGGAATCCAACCCCGATTCCATTGCGCATTTCGTGGTGCTGACAGATGGAAAGCCGGTTTACGCTTTTGACGGCGTCACTTTTTATCAGGCAATTGGTGCGGATAAAATGTGGGTCACGGAGACTTCAGGCGCCGGAGGGCTCAAACGGCTGCTCGGCGGAAATATCATGAAACGCAACCTGATCTTTGAAAATCTGCTCCGGGTAGACCGCCCTAATTTCCGGCCCAGTGGTTTTGATACGGTGGAAATACGGGCACTGCAACAGAACGGGCAGTCCCTGTTGCGGCTTACTACCCGGGATACGAGTATTGAGACCGCGTTGGGCAATGTGGAAAATAACAAAATTATCAGTACCTACTATTGGGATATTGCGCTGCCCGACTTCTATTTGACGCAATTTGCAGGGGAGGTGTGGCTTTTCGACGGCTGGCAATACAATCAGCATATCGTTTCCGCCATTACACCTTTGCCGGCAGAGGCCCGTCTTGCCGATTATTTTGATCCGGAAAAATGGGCCGCTGTCTTTACCTTTGAGCAGTACGACCCGAATAAACCGGTCAAAAGGGAAACAGAACTGATCAAAGAAGGCGACCAATTGCCTGATTTTACCCTGACAGATCTGGAAGGGAAAACCTTTGCTTTGAAGGAACAAAAACGCGGGTTGTTGCTGCTCGATTTTTGGTACAAGGGTTGTTTCCCCTGCCAGCTGGCCATGCCAAAAATTGAGCGCCTGCACCAGAAATATGCCGACAAAGGCTTGAAAGTGTTGGGCGTGAATCCCTTTGACAAAAACAACGATGCCATAAAGGAATGGCTTCAAACCCGTAAAGTGACGTACAACACCCTGTTCGACCCGGAGAAGCAACTGCCCAAAGCGGTAGGTATCGAAGGATATCCGCTGCTGGTCGTTGCAGACGCCAAGACAAAAAAAGTGTTGTTCGTGGAAACCGGCTATCGCGAAGAACTGGAGTCGATCCTGGAGCCGGTCATTAATAAACATTTGAAATAAAAAATATCTTGAAAACCGCCGGTTTCACCTTTATCCGGAATGCCCTGTTGTACGACTACCCCGTTGTGGAAGCCATCACTTCCATCCTGCCGGTGTGCGATTATTTTGTTGTCGCCGTGGGTAAATCCGACGACGGCACGCTCGACCTGATCCGCGGCATTGGCGACGCCAAAATCCATATCCTGGAAACCGTGTGGGATGATACGCTGCGCGAAGGCGGCCGGGTGCTGGCCGAGGAAACCAAC
>JAKLJF010000463.1:4362-4693 GCA_023151335.1 Thermoanaerobaculia bacterium
CCAGGCCGACGAATGTGTGCATGAAGCCGATCTGCCGGCTATCCGCGCCGGTATGGAACGCTGGCTGCACGACCCGGAAACGGACGGGCTGCTGTTCAAATACCGGCATTTTTACGGTTCCTACGACTACGTGGGCGCCAGCCGGCGCTGGTACCGGCGGGAAGTGCGGATCATCCGGAATGACAAGCAAATCCGTTCGTACCGCGATGCGCAGGGGTTCCGGTTATATCCCGGCTCTGGAAATCCCGGCGCCGCTCTCGGCCCTGAAGGTCGAAACCCCACCCCCGACCCCTCCCCTAAAGGGGAGGGGAGACGTAGAGGGGCCCGTGAC
>JAKLJF010000464.1 GCA_023151335.1 Thermoanaerobaculia bacterium
GTGCCCGGAACGCATTGGCTTTTGCATTTCCGAGTACCGTTGAGTTGCCAACGACGGTGTGGTCGTTGGAACCAAGAGGGCCGTAAACAGTGAGTTTGTTCGTATTTACATCGCCGAACAGTTCGATCAATCCGCTGGTTACTTTCACTTTTTCGGTAGCATTGGCATAAAGCGATACCTGATTGTCACCGTAGGAAAACAGACCGCCGTCTTGATCGCCGGCACTATTGAATGAGAATCCTTTGCCGGCCACGCCGCCGGCCGGCGCTCCGCCAGATGCACGGACGTAACCGGTGTTGGTAGCGCCCGTGACCGTTAGCGAACCGGCATTTAAGGAATTAGTGGTCAGATTGCCTGCCACGTCGAGGGCATCGGCTTTTACCAACCCTATACTTGGAAACTTGTTGTTTTGCCCTTGCAACGAAATCGCATAAGGCGCCGACGTCAGGGCAATACGCGGCAGTAGTTCGGTGCCGCCATTTACCGCCACGCTGACGTAGTAGGGTATGGCGAAGGTGAGGTTCGTAAAACCGCTCAGCACGGCACTGTACACCCCGCCGTTCACCTCGGTGTTGATGGTTATGGCTTCCAAGGACGACCCGGCAATAGAGTCGGCGTAAAACCGGAAGGTCAGGTCGTAGTTGCCGTCGGGCAGGGAAGTGCCGTCGCTTTTTTTCAGGAGGCCCTGCACAGAGAGTTTGGCCTGGGCGCTCAAACCGGTAGCCGCTAGCAGGAAAAAAAGAAAAAGGGACAGGTTGGAGAGGTGTTTAAAAATTACAGACTTTTTCATGTTTGGCTATTTTAACATTAAAATGCGAACGATCGAACGGGAGGCGTGATTAAAAACAGCCCTAAAATGAGGCTTCATCAGGCCACTGCTCAACAAATTCCAGCGACGGTATCATTTTTCCCAGTGAAGCAGGGGAATTGGCAAGGCAACGCGGCCGGCGCTTGATATATTAAGTCTTACTGTGATGGGAAAAACTTTTAGGAAAAGCGCGTTCTTTGTCGCCTAACAACACATAATGGATATTACCATGTACTGCGAGACGAGGCGTATGCTGCTGTCACTGTTTTTTATTCTCCCTTCGGCGCTCCCTGCTCAACAACCCGGCCTGCCGCTCGACAGCCTGGTGGAAAGGGCGTCCGATGCCTTCAAATCCGGGCGGCACGAACAGTCTGTAGATCTTTTCCTGCAAAGTCTCAGCCGCGCTGAAAAGGAACAACGGACGGATATCAGACCGGCCATCCTCTACAATCTCGGAGCGTTGCACCACGTGCAAAAAAATTATGAAAAAAGCCGGGAATATGTTGAACTGGCGCTCGAAGCATCCCGCATGGAACGGGATTCCTATTACCTGGCCACTTCGCTGATGCTTTCCGGCGTATTGCATTATTATAAACAACAGCCAGATTCCAGCGTATCAGAATTTCGCCGGAGCGCCGAAGTATTTGAGGCGATGGGCGAACGGGTACGCGCGGCCAACGCCCTGGCCAAAGTGGGTAATATTCTGGAATCACAGGGGAAATATGCCGAGGCTACACCCTATTTTACAAAGCAATTCGCCACTGCGCAGGGCTCGGGCGACTCCCTCCATATCCTGTACGCCCACATCAACATGGCGACCAATGCCTACAACCTCAAACGCTACCCGGAGGCTATACGCCACCAGCAAATTGCCCTGGGTTTGGCGGAACGCTTCTCCCGCACCGTGGAATACCGGGAAATGCTTAAATTCGGCTCCGGTGTTTATGAGGCCATGAGCCAACCCGGGAAAGCCCTGGAAACGTTAAAGCAATACGTCCAGGTAAACGACAGCATGCTCAACGCCGAACGCACCCGGCAGGTGGCCGAACTGGAGGCCAAATATGAAACCGAAAAAAAAGAGGCGACCATCGCACAACAGGAACAGGACTTGAAGTGGGAGCGAACCCGTTTCTGGCTCATCGCCGGCGCCTTGCTCGCCGCCCTCCTTGCCGGGGCCCAGCTCTTCCGCCTTACCCGCATCCTGCGCCGACGCAATGCCGAAAAAGAGTTTTTGATCAAAGAAATTCACCACCGCGTTAAAAACAACCTGCAAATCCTGTCGAGCCTGCTGCACCTGCAATCAAGACAGATCGCCGACGAAGCCGCCCTCGACGCCGTGCGCGAAAGCCAGAACCGCGTGGATGCCATGAGCCTGCTGCACCAAAAACTCTACATGGGCGACAACCTCGCCGCCGTGGATATGCCCGACTACCTGCCCAATCTGGGCAACGCCCTGCTCGATTCCTTCGGACTCGACGAAAACGAACGCGTAAGCATCCGGTACCAAATCGAACCCTTGCGCCTCGACGTGGATACCGCCGTGCCGCTCGGCCTCATCATCAACGAACTGGTGACCAATTCGCTCAAATATGCCTTCCCCGGCGACCGCGAAGGACAGGTAGAAATAACCCTGAAAAAAGACGAAGCCGGCCGGCTTTTATTAAACGTAGCCGACAACGGAGTGGGAAAAGACGGCGTATCCGGGCAGGCTCAGGGGACTTCCTTCGGCTCCAAACTCGTGCAAATGCTCAGCCAGAAACTGGGCGGCACGCCGGAAATACGGCAATTGGAAAGCGGCTATGCCACCACCATCCGCTTCGAGCATTTCAGAACGGCCTGATTTGACCGAAAACAACCGGTGTCTTCCCCTCTAAACCCTCTAAACCCTCTAAACCCCCTAAACCCTCTAAACCCCCTAAACCCCCTAAACCCCGTATAATCCACGTAATCACAATCCAAATCGTTATGGATCCGATCCGCATCCTCATCGTAGAAGACGAGCCGGTCATCGCCGCCGACCTGGCCGACCGCCTCGCAGAAATGGGTTACCACGTGGCCGGCCAATATGGCAGCGGTGAGGCAGCGCTCCATAACCTGGGTCAGGACGCGCCCGACCTGGTGCTGATGGACATCCAACTGGGCGGAGTGCTGGATGGCATTGAAACAACCCGCAGGATCGTTGAAGCCCAACCCGTTCCTGTCATTTTTCTCACCAGCAACAGCGACGAAGCCACCTTCACGCGCGCCAAATCCACCCACCCGGCGGCATTTCTCAGCAAACCCTTCCGCGGCAAAGACCTGCGCCACGCCATCGAACTGGCCTTGAGCCGAAATGCCCCTCCTCCTCCGCCCGACCCGGATGCTTCCGGCGCCGTCCCGGAAAACAACGCCTTTTTTTTCCAGGACCGGATTTTTATCAAATCCAAAGAGCGCCTCGTCCGCATTTTTATCAGCGATATTTTATGGGTGGAAGCGACGGACTATTACTGCACCCTGGTGACCGCTGAAAAAAAATTTCTCCTTGGACAGACCCTCAAACAATTGTCGGAATCGCTCGCCCAGGAACCCACCCTGATGCGCGTACACCGCTCTTATCTCGTCAATCTGTCGCAAATAGAAGAAATAGAAGACCTCAGCCTGCTCATCGGCAAACAAAGAATTCCGGTTAGCAAGGCGGCTAAAGAGGAAATTATTAACCGCTTTCAACGGCTTTAAGGAGTGGCTTCCCTGTCTGTTTCTGACGATTTACTGGCTTTCTTTACCCCCTCGCGGAATAATTGCCCCGGCATCCGCCGGCATTTCCCTTCTTTGCAGGATACGAATCCTCCAATTCTGATGCTGGTCTTATTGATTGAAGACGAGCCGGTGATCGTGCAATTCATCCGCGATGTATTGGAACAGCACGGGCACCAGGTGCTTTGCGCCGGCACTGCCGGGGAAGCAGTCGTATTGTGCGACCGGCATTGCCCGGCCTTCGTTCTGCTCAATTTACAGCAAGAGGGTACTGCCGGCGGGATGTCGCTGGCCCGGCAGTTGAGCAGCCGTTTTAAAGCAAAAATGCTTTTTCTCACGGGCGCCCGCACACAGGATTTGCAGGCATCCCCCGAATACGATCCCGTTCACCAGGTGTTGTACAAACCTTTTTCCCGCAAACAGTTGTGGCAGGCATTCCATGAGCTAACCGGCGGGTAACAGCACAAGCCCCCTTACCGCGGCAATACCAGTGTTTTCACCTGCCTTTCTCCCTGAAATTTTTCAATACGAACGGGCGTTCAAATCATATCGCCATATCTTCACTGTTGATATTCTTTTGATCAAATTAAATATCAGATTCCATGACAAGAAATTTGACTATTGCAACCCGGCTTCGGGAAGTGTTCCTTAACGGACATTGGATTGCCAACACCAATTACAAAGAACAAATACAAAACCTTGACTGGAAACAGGCAATTCAAAAAATTGACAACCTAAACACTATCGCGGCTTTGACTTTCCACATAAATTACTATCTGGAGGGACTCCTAAATGCCTTTGAAAGCGGAAAACTTGAAATCAGAGACAAATACAGTTTTGACCTGCCGCCAATAAACTCCGGATCGGATTGGAACAAGCTGGTCGCCGACTTTCTAAACAATTCCGAGCAGTTTGCAGACAAAGTTGAACAGATGGAGGACGCTGTTTTTGACCAACCATTTATTGATGAAAAATATGGGACGTTTCTTCGAAATATTGAAGGGGTGATAGAACACAGTTATTATCATTTGGGCCAAATAACATTAATCGGAAAAATGATCAGGAATGCCTGAAATAAGTAGGGAAGACAAACTGTTCGGGGCTGCCGATCAGCCGCTCGAGTACTCCCTTCAAAATATAGGTGG
>JAKLJF010000465.1 GCA_023151335.1 Thermoanaerobaculia bacterium
GGTAACACAAAATTTTATTCTTCGCGCCTTTGGGGTGAATTAAAATAATCTACGGAGGGCAATACTGTTGCGCCTTCTTTTACTGACTATCGGCGGTTTTCACTCCTGACAATATGGTTCCCTCCCGCAGTTGGGTTTTTATTATGTCGCCTGGCTTCAGTTCAGTGGCTGCCGTAACTACTTTACCATCTTTTAAAGTCAGGCTAAACCCCCGGCGCAAAGCCGTGTCGGGATGCAGGGCGGCACAGAGCGTTTCCGCCTGTTCCAGTTGACGGTCAGCGGCGGACAGTCGTCGCCGGATGAGGGCCGGCAACACGGCAGACATTTGTTCGACCTGCTGTTTGGCCGACCGCGTCCGGCCCAGCACGCCCCAACGCGCGGCGCCTTCCAGGTTTTGCAATGCGAGGGTTTTCATTTTCAGGTGATAAGCAGCCGTTTCCCGGATATGAGCGGCGGCGCGCAACACGTTGTTTTCAAAAAACAGGTTGTGCTGGATCAGGAAATCGGCCACGGCGGTGGGAGTCTTAAGGGCGGAGTGGGCCACCATGTCGAGCACCGACTCATCGGCGTCGTGACCGATGCCGGTGAAAAGGGGCAGGGGAAGCGCCGCGGCGGTTTTACAGAGGTTCAGCCGGTCGAAAGCGGCCAGGTCGGTGCGGCCGCCGCCGCCGCGCAGGATAACGGCGCAGTCGAAACGCTCGCGTTGGGCGGCGATGGTCTCCAGGGCGGCGATCAGTTCAGGTTCGGCATTGTCGCCCTGAACGGCCGAGGCGAACAGGCGGCACTGAAACCGGTATCCGAAAGCATTGGCGGCGAGGTGTTCGCGGAAATCCTGGAAACCGGCGGCGCCTTCCGAACTGACCACGGCTATGCGCTGCAGCACCACCGGTAGCGGCAACGACCGGTTGCGCTCCAGCAGGCCGAGGGCGCGCAGGGTGTCGATGGTTTGGCGGCGCCGGAGTTCGAGTTGGCCGAAGGTATAGGCGGGGTCGACGTCGGCGATGATGAGTTTGAGGCCGTAGCGTTCGTGGAAATCCACCCGCGCCAGCAGGAGCACTTCCCGGCCCTCCTGCAACACTTCGTCGAGGGCAAGGCCCTGGGCCAGGCGCAGTTTCTGGTAGTCGCGCTGCCAGACGACCGCCTGCGCCTGTGCCGCGATATCGCTGTCGGGGCCCGCGCCTTTTTGCACCAGGTCGAGGTACAGGTGGCCGCGCGAGCGGTTTAGTTGAGCGATCTCCGCGGTGATCCAGAGCGCTTCGGGGTAGTTGAGCGCCAGCACGCGGCGCAGGTGCTCGAGGAGGTCGGATAGCGTATAGGTTTGCATAAAAAATCAATGCCCCATCTGCGCATCCACCACCGCGATGGCCACCATATCCACGATCTCCCGCACCGAGGCGCCCAGTTGCAACACGTGCACCGGTTTTTTCAGGCCCATGATGATGGGGCCGATGATCTCGATGCCGGCTACCGACCGCACCAGGTTATATGCGATGTTGGACGACGACAGATTGGGGAAGATCAGGGTGTTGGCGGGCCCCGAGGCCAGGCTGCTAAACGGATAGTTTTGCCGCATCAGCTCGGTGTTGAAGGCCAGGTGGGCCTGCATTTCGCCATCGACCACCATATTCGGGTGTTTGCTTTTCAGGATGGCCGTGGCGGTGCGCATTTTAATGGCCGCCGGCCCGTCGGCTACCGACCCGAAATTGGAGTAGGTGAGCATGGCGAGGCGGGGTTTGATGTTGAATTTTTCCACCTGTTTGGCGGCCAATTCGGCGATTTCGACCACTTCTTCTGCAGTGGGGTCAAGATTGATGGTGGTATCGGCCAGGAACAGGGGGCCGAACCGGCTCATCAGGATGTACATACCCGACACCTTTTTGATGCCCGGATCGGGGCCGATGACACGCAGCGCCGGGCGGATGGTGTCAGGGTAGTTGCGGGTAAGGCCGCCGATCATCGCGTCGGCTTCGCCGGTTTCCACCATCATCACGCCGAAGTAATTCCGGTGTTTGATCACCTGACGGGCTTCTGTCAGGATCAGGCCTTTGCGCTGCCGTTTTTCGTACAGGATATTGGCATAGCGATCCATCCGATCTTTTTCTTCGGAAGTGGCCGGGTTTTTGGGATCGATGATCGGTATGCCGTTGAGCGCAATGGAATGTTCTTCGGCCAGGTTCCGGACCTTTTCCACGTTGCCCAGCAGAATGGGAAAGGCGATATCTTCATCCATGGCTACCTGCACGGCTTTCAGTACCGATATGTTTTCGGCGTCGGCAAACACCACGCGTTTGGGTTGCTGTTTCGCCTTGGTTTGGATGACGCGGGTCAGGTTGTTGTCGATACCCAGACGTTTGGACAACTGGATTTCGTACTCCTCCCAGTCTGTGACGGGTTTTTGGGCCACGCCCGAATCCATGGCCGCACGGGCCACGGCCGGCGCCACGGTGATGAGCAGGCGCGGGTCGACGGGCTTGGGAATGATATAATCGCGTCCGTACACCAGGTTGGCGTTGTTATAAGCCAGGTTGACAATATCGGGTACCGGTTTTTTGGCCAGTTCGGCCAGGGCGCGTACGGCGGCCAGTTTCATTTCCTCGTTGATACTGCGGGCGCGCACGTCGAGGGCGCCGCGGAAGATATAGGGGAAGCCCAGCACGTTGTTCACCTGGTTGGGATAATCGGAGCGGCCGGTGGCCATGATGATGTCCCGGCGCGCAGCCGTGGCTTCCTCGTAGCTGATTTCCGGGATGGGGTTGGCCATGGCGAACACGACACAATCGTGGGCCATGGTTTTGACCATTTCGCCGTTCAGGACGTTGCCTTTCGACAGGCCGATGAACACGTCGGCGCCGCGCAGGGCGTCGGCCAGGGAGGTGTCGGCGGGGAGCCGGTCGTTGACAAATTCGCTTTTTTTACCGTCGAGGTTGTCGCGCGTGGGGTGCAGCAGCCCCTTGCTGTCGAACATGAAGATATTGGCTTTCTGCGCGCCGAGGGCGCAGTAGAGCCGCGTACAGGAAATGGCGGAGGCGCCGGCGCCGTTGACGACGATCTTTACTTTGGCGATGTCTTTTTTCACCAGTTCAAGGGCGTTCAGCAGAGCGGCGGCGCTGATGATGGCCGTGCCGTGCTGGTCGTCGTGCATGACGGGGATATTCAGTTCCTTTTTCAGTCGCTCTTCGATCTCGAAACATTCGGGCGCCGAAACGTCTTCCAGGTTGACGCCGCCGAAGGTAGGTTCAAGTATTTTGACCGTGCGGACGAATTCGTCCACGTCCTTGGTGTCGAGTTCGATGTCGAACACATCGATATCGGCGTATATCTTGAACAGCAGGCCTTTGCCTTCCATCACCGGTTTGCCGGCGGCGGGGCCGATATCGCCCAGGCCGAGTACGGCCGTGCCGTTGCTGATGACAGCCACCAGGTTGCCTTTGGCGGTGTATTTGTACACATCTTCGGGGTTGTCGGCGATAGCCAGGCAGGGCTCGGCCACGCCCGGCGAATACGCCAGTGAGAGGTCGCGTTGGTTGGCTGTTTCTTTAGAGGGGATGACTTCAATTTTTCCCGGACGGCCCTTGGCGTGGTAGAGCAGGGCTTCGTCGCGGAGCGTGGTCTCTTTGCTCATATTTGGAAGGCGATGATTGAGGCGCGAATGTACAGCGCGCGGGTCAATTACACCATCGAAAAATATTCCCGGTTTTTCTACATTTCCCTGACTGCAGACTCATCCGGACCGCTCCGTTTTTTTCGCTGCATTCCACAATTCGTCCATTTCGGCCAGCGTCATGTCCTTTAAGGGCCGGGGCGCATTGGCCTCGATGTACTCGAAGCGCCGTTTGAATTTCCGGTTTACCCGTTCCAGCGCTGTTTCGGGTTCCACGCCGATAAAGCGTCCGTAATTGACGAGGGCAAACAGCACGTCGCCGTATTCCTCTTCTATTTTATCCTGCGGGGCGCCGTTTTGCACGTTTTCCTGCAATTCGCCGAGTTCTTCTTCCACTTTTGCCCACACCTGTTCGGTGGTTTCCCACTCAAATCCGACCTGTTTGGTTTTTTCCTGCATGCGGTAGGCCTTTACCAGGGCGGGCAGGCTGTTGGGTACGCCGGCGAGCAGTGATTTTTTGCCTTCCTTCAGTTTGAGTTGTTCCCAGTTGCGTTTCACTTCCTCGTCGTCGGCCACTTGCAGGAGCTGTCCCGAATTCTCGGGATCGCCGTAAATATGCGGGTGGCGCGAAATAAGTTTGTCGCAGATGGCATGCAAGGCATCGGCAACGTCAAAAGCGCCTTTTTCAGCCCCTATTTTGGCGTAAAACACCATGTGCAGCATCAGGTCGCCAATTTCTTCTTTCACACCGTTCAAGTCATGGTCGAGAATGGCGTCGGCCAGTTCGTACGTTTCCTCGATGGTAAGGTTGCGCAGCGATTCAAGGGTTTGTTTGCGATCCCAGGGGCATTTTTCGCGCAACTCGTCCATGATGGTGAGCAGGCGGCCAAAGGCGTCGAGTTTTTGCTGAAAGGTGTTCATGGTTAGTTTAGAAAGTTTAGAGGGTTTAGAAAGTTTAGAGGGTTTAGAGGGTTTAGAGGGTTTAGAGGGTTTAGAGGGTTTAGAGGGTTTAGAAAGTTTAGAGGGTTTAGAGGGTTTAGAGGGTTTAGAAAGTTTAGAGGGTTTAGAAAGTTTAGAGGGTTT